>NZ_JBSFIH010000029.1:59377-110237 GCF_053597455.1 Streptomyces sp. NPDC001393 | reverse complement strand
GGTGCGGCGAGTGGGGGCACCTCCCACGCCCTTAAGGCAGTGGGGGAGCGTGCATGGCGTCGCGGGGCAGGCGGGAATTTGACGACAGGGCCTAGGGTGCTCTGCGGTTCCGTCACGTCCCCATGGAAAGGCCTCCGTTGAGCACTCCACCGTCCCCGCACCCCGCGTACCAGCAGAGCCCCGGTGCCTACCCGCAGAACCCCGGGCCGTACCAGCAGGCTCCCGCGGGCTACCAGCAGCCTCCGGCGGGCCACCCGCAGGCTCCGGGGTCGTACCAGCAGGCCCCTGTGGGCTATGAGCAGGCTCCGGCGGGCTACGGCTACCCGCAGGCCCCGTACCCGCAGGCGCCGGGCGGCTACGGGCAGCCCTCGTACCCGCAGGCTCCCGGCGGCTACGGGCAGGCCGGGTACCAGCCGGCCCCCGGCGGCTACCCGAACGCTCACGGCGCCGGGTGCGACGTGTGCGGCGGAGCTCCCACCGTGGAAGTGACGGTCCGCGGTCACCAGGGCATGGTGGTGATCATGCGGCAGCTGCACCGGCGCGGCGTCTTCTGCCGCACCTGCGCGCTCGCCGTCTTCCGGAAGATGCAGTCGGACACCATGGCGCAGGGCTGGTGGGGTCCGATGTCGATGCTCATCACACCCGTCATCCTGCTGATCAACCTGTTCACCCTGGCCAAGATCCGCAAGCTCCCCGAGCCGGTCGGCGCCCCGCGCCCCGGACTGGACCCGGGCCGCCCGGTGCTCGCCCGGCCGATGGGGATCGTGGGCCTGTTCCCCCTCACCGGTTTCGCGCTGTTCGTGCTGGTCGTGTTCGTCGGGATGGCGGTCAGATAGCGGCACCGGCGGGGTCCGCGCCCCGAAAGGGGCGCGGGGCTGAGGCGACAGGCGAAATTCGGCTCCGCCGTGCGGGCGCGACCGGCCACGACTGCGCCGCACCCGGCGTACGACCTGCGGGCCTACGGCGCTATCCCGCGTCCAGCACCCCCGCGTCCAGCGCCCTCCGCCACTCGGCCACGGCCCCCTCGGAGACCGCCCCGGCCCACCCGGCGGAGCGCGCCGCGCCACCGATGTGGAAGGCGTCGATGCCGGCGTCCCGCAGCGGTCGCACATGCTCCAGTCGCAGGCCGCCACCGACCAGCAGCGTCTGGCCGTACCCCGGCTCGCCCCGCCGCGCCGCCTCCGCGACCAGCGTCGGCACCCCCTCGTCCACCCCGCCGGCGGCGCCCGCGGTGAGGTAGGTGTCGAGGCCGGGGAGGCCGACGAGCTGCTTGCGCAGGGCGTCGCGGTCGGCGGCGCGGTCGATCGCCCGGTGGAACGTCCACGCGCAGCCGTCCAGCACGCCGACCACCCGCTCCACGGCGGCCAGGTCCACCCCGCCGTCCCCGCCCAGGAAGCCGAGGACGAACTGGTCGGCCCCGGCCTCGCGCAGGTCGCCGGCCACCCGGACCAGGCGGTCCACGTCACCGGCGGCGAACCCGTCCGCGAGGCGGAGCATCACGCGCAGGTCGATGTCGACGGCGGCCCGGATCCCGGCGACGGTGGCGGGCGCCGGGCTGAGCCCGTCGGCCGCCATGTCGGTGACCAGCTCCAGGCGGTCCGCGCCTCCGGCCTGGGCGGCGACCGCGTCCTCGACGTCGAGTGCGATCACCTCCAGGACTGCACGCTTGCTCATGGCACCCCATTCGTCCGTCGGCCAGTACAGGTCTAGTCCAATTCCAAGAGTACGCCTGCACCAGGGCGCCCCTCACCCCCGACGGCACGCGGCGCGAGGGCGCGGCGCGGAAGAATGGGGCCATGGCCGACCTCGACGCCCTGCGCCTTCGTTTCGCCCGTGCGCTGGAAGCAGCCCGTGCCCCCGGCGGCGGCCCCGATCCCGCGCCGTACGCCGACAACCTGCTCGCCCGCTGGCAGGAGCCGCAGCGCCGGTACCACACGGTGGCCCACCTCACCGCGGTCCTCGACCGCATCGACGTACTGGAGAAGTACGCCGCCGACCCGGACGTCGTCCGCCTGGCCGCCTGGTTCCACGACGCCGTCTACCTCCCGGAACGGTCCGAGAACGAGGAGCGCTCGGCCCGGCTGGCCGAACGCGCGCTCCCCGAGGCCGGGGTCCCGCAGGAGACGGCGGCCGAGGTGGCCCGGCTGGTGCGGCTCACCGTCACACACGACCCGGCCGACGACGACCGCGACGGCCAGGTGCTGTGCGACGCCGACCTCGCGATCCTGGCGGCGCCCCCGTCGGCGTACGCGGCCTACACCGCCGAGGTGCGCGAGGAGTACCACTTCGTGCCGAACGACGCCTTCCGCGAGGGCCGTTCGGCGGTTCTGCGCCAACTCCTGGAACTTCCCCGGCTGTTCAGGACCCCGTACGGCCGGGAGCACTGGGAGGCCACCGCCCGCTACAACCTCGCCTCCGAGCTGGAAATGCTGTCGACCTGAGGGGGCGGCCGCCCTAGGGTTCGCCTCATGAGACCGATAAACGGGGATGACGTGACCGAAGCCGTGGCGGGCTGTACGGCGGCGCTGCGGGCGGCGGTGGACCGGGACTGGCGGGCCGTACGGGCCGGGCGGCTGGAGTGGGACTGCCACACCACCGCCGTCCATGTGGCCGACGACCTGATCGGCTACGCGGCCAACCTGGCCGGACGCGCACAGGACTCCTATCTCCCCTTCGAGCTCACCCTCGTCGAGGGCACCGACAACGCGGGCCTGCTGCACGTCATCGAGACGACCGGCGCGCTGCTGGCCGCCGCCGTCCGCACCGCCCCGCCCGGCGCTCGCGGCTTCCACCCCTACCCGTTCGGCAGCGCCGACGCCGAGGGTTTCGCGGCGATGGGCATCGCCGAAGTGCTGCTGCACACGCACGACATGGCCGGCGGGCTGGGCCTCGCCTACGAGCCGTCGGCCGAGCTCGTCGCCTCCCTCCTGGCCTGCCTCTTCCCGCACGTCCAGCCCGGCCCCGCCCCCTGGCCGACCCTCCTGTGGGCCACCGGCCGCGGTGAGCTGCCGGGCCGCGCCCCGGTCACCGAGTGGCGCTGGCGCAACAACCTCGTCATCCCGGCCGAGCGCCTCACCCTGACCGGCCTGCGCCCGGCCGCCGCCAAGGACCTGCGCCTGGGCGGGGACGGCGGCTTCGAGTGGATCGCCTCAGGGCCGTACGAGGGCACGCGGGACGCGGCGGGGATGCTGCTGAAGGCCTACGAAGCGGGGGTGCACCGGCCGGAGTTCGGGGTCTTCGCCCTCGTCCGGCACGAGGACGGCCGCGCGATCGGCGCCATGGGCTTCCACGGCGTCCCGGACGAGGACGGCCGGGTGGAGATCGGCTACGACCTGGTCGAGAGCGCCCGCGGTCAGGGGTACGCCACCGAGGCCCTGCGCGCGCTCGCGGACTGGGCGCTGGCCCGCGACGACGTCAGCTCCCTGTTCGCAACCGTCGGACGGAACAACACCGCCTCGCAGGCGGTGGTCACCCGGGCCGGGTTCACTCGGGTCAGCGACGAGGGCGCCGAGTTCGCCTACGAACTGCGCCGCTGAACAAGCCCCTTACGCCGGCGCAGTCCCGAGGCCCACAGCAGCCGCACCACCTCGCGGCTGCTGACCTCCACCGCCCCGGCGGCCACCGCGTCGGCGTACCGGTGCGAGGGGAGGTCGTAGTGGTCGCGCTCGAAGGCGCGCCTCGGGACGCCCAACTGTTCGACGAAGGCGTGGAGTTCGTCGTAGGACACATCGCTGACCACGTGCGACCACATGCGGCCGTGGCCGGGCCAGGCGGGCGGGTCGATGTACAGCGTCACGACGAGGTCAGTCCGCCCATGGCCGAACCCAGCGAGCCCACCGCCGCGACCTTCACGCCCGCCTTGTGGCACACCCAGTGCGGGTCGGGGCCCAGCTCGGGCTCCACGTCCAGCGCGTGCGGGTCGCCGGAGCCGCACACCGGGCACAGCGGCCAGCGGCCGTACCGGTCCAGCAGCGCGTCCTGTACGTCCTGTGCGACGAGCCCGGCGACATAGGACGCACCGTCCGGCCACTGCTCGATCCACCAGCGGCGTCCGGCGACGGAGTCCTCGACCAGCGAGACCACGTCCGCCTCCGCCACCTCGCCCGCGATCAGATCGGCGAGCACGAGGGCGCGCGCGGCATGCAGGGCCTGCTCAAGGGGACTGATGGGCTCCATGGAACCCATTGTGCGCACTCTTGACCCCGGCGCCGAACCGAAAATATCTTTCATATGTGACCCAGGACGTGAAGGAAATTTTCGGCAGCCCGGGTGGTTCCCTCGCCGCCAAGGTGCGCACCCTCGGTCCCTCCATGACCCGCTCCATGCAGCGCGTCGCGGAGGCCGTCGCGAGCGACCCGGCCGGCTGCGCCGCCCTCACGGTCACCGGCCTCGCCGAGCTCACCGGCACCAGCGAGGCCACGGTCGTGCGCACCGCCCGGCTCCTCGGCTACCCGGGTTACCGGGACCTGCGCCTGGCCCTCGCGGGCCTGGCCGCACAGCAGCAGTCCGGCCGGGCGCCCGCGATCACGACCGACATCGCGGTGGACGACCCCATCGCCGACGTCGTCACCAAGCTGGCCTACGAGGAGCAGCAGACCCTCGCCGACACGGCCGCCGGACTCGACACCGTCCAGCTCGGCGCGGCCGTCGGCGCGCTGGCCGGTGCCCGGCGCACCGACGTGTACGGCATCGGGGCGTCCGGGCTCGTCGCCCAGGACCTCACCCAGAAGCTGCTCCGCATAGGCCTCATAGCCCACGCCCACAGCGATCCGCACCTCGCCGTGACCAACGCGGTGCAGCTCCGCTCGGGTGACGTGGCGATCGCCATCACCCACTCCGGCTCGACGGGGGACGTCATCGAGCCGCTGCGGGTCGCCTTCGAGCACGGGGCCACGACCGTGGCCATCACCGGCCGGCCGGACTCGCCGGTCACCCAGTACGCCGACCACGTACTGACCACGTCCACCTCACGGGAGAGCGAGCTGCGACCGGCCGCGATGTCCTCGCGGACGAGTCAACTGCTCGTGGTGGACTGCCTGTTCGTGGGAGTGGCCCAGCGGACGTACGAGACGGCGGCGCCCGCGCTGGCCGCGTCGTACGAGGCGCTGGCCCACCGGCACCGGAGTTCCTCGCGCTAGACCGGCGACAGACCGCCGATGGACCGCAGGGAATCGCACACCCCCGCACTGGAGAGAGCCACCTCCCATGACCTCGCACGACCTGCGTCAGCAGTTGGCTTCGCTGACCACCGAAGCCTTCCGCCCCGAGCTCGCCGACATCGACCGCCTTCCCACCCTCGACATCGCCCGCCTGATGAACGGCGAGGACGCCGCCGTACCCACCGCCGTGGCGGCGCAGTTGCCCCGGATCGCCGCCGCCATCGACGCGGTCGCCGAGCGCATGGCCCGCGGCGGGCGGCTGGTCTACGCCGGTGCCGGCACCGCGGGCCGGCTCGGCGTCCTGGACGCCTCCGAGTGCCCGCCCACCTTCAACACCGACCCCGCGCAGGTCGTCGGCCTGATCGCGGGCGGCCCCGGGGCGATGGTGACCTCCGTGGAGGGCGCCGAGGACTCCGGGGAGCTGGCCCGCCGCGACCTGGACGCCCTGGGGCTCACCCCTGACGACACCGTCGTCGGCATCTCCGCCTCCGGCCGCACCCCCTACGCGATCGGCGCCGTCCAGCACGCCCGTGCGCTCGGCGCGCTGACCGTCGGCCTGGCCTGCAACGAGCACAGCGCGCTCGCGGCCGCCGCCGAGCACGGCATCGAGGTGGTCGTGGGCCCCGAGCTGATCACCGGCTCCACACGCCTGAAGGCGGGCACGGCCCAGAAGCTGGTCCTGAACATGCTGTCGACCATCACGATGATCCGCCTCGGCAAGACCTACGGGAACCTGATGGTCGACGTCCGGGCGTCCAACGACAAGCTGCGGGCCCGCTCCCGCCGGATCGTCTCCCTCGCCACCGGCGCCCCCGACGAGGAGATCGAGAAGGCGCTCACCGAGTCCGGCGGCGAGGTGAAGAACGCGATCCTCGCCCTCCTCGCAGGCGTCGACGGCCCGACGGCCGCCCGCCTTCTGGAGGAGTCCGGCGGCCATCTGCGTGCCGCGCTGGCGCACGCGGCGGACTGACCCGCACGCTCGGGACGTGCGCAACGACCCCGCCTCCACCGCGAACGCCGTCCTCCACCGGGTCGGCGGCCCGGCCAACGTCGTCTCCGTCGCCCACTGCATGACCCGCCTCCGGCTGACCCTCGCCGATCCGGCGGCGGTGGACGAGGAGGGGCTGCGGGCCCTGCCCGGTGTGCTCGGGGTGGTGTCCGACGGGCCCACCCGGCAGATCGTGCTCGGGCCAGGAGTGGTCGACGAGGTCACGGCGGAGGTGGCGGCACGGGTCACCGCCGCCGGCCGGCCCGAGCCCGCCGCCACCCGGCCCGAGGAACCGTCGACGCCGGTCAGGACTGCCCTGCGCCGGGTCGCGAACGTCTTCGTCCCGCTCATCCCCGCCCTGATCGGCTGCGGCATCCTGTCCGGCGTCGACGGCCTGCTGCTGAACACCGGCCTGCTGCCGGCCCTGACCCCGGCCCTGACCGCCATCGCCTCCGCCTTCCTGGCACTGATCGCGGTGCTCGTCGGCCACAACACGGCGAAGGAGTTCGGCGGCACGCCCGTGCTGGGCGGCGCGGTCGCGGCCGTGGTCGTGTATCCGGGCGTCGCGAAGGTGACGGCGTTCGGCACCCACCTCGCCCCCGGCCAGGGCGGGGTGCTCGGCGCGCTCGTGGCGGCGCTGCTGGCGACCCGCGTGGAGAAGTGGGTCCGGGGCCGGGTGCCGGACGCGCTGGACGTCCTGCTCACCCCCACGGTCACCGTCCTCGTCCCCGGCCTGGTGACGCTGTACGGCCTGATGTACGCGGCCGGCGCGGCGGCGACGGCGATCGGCACGGCGGCGAACTGGCTGCTGGCCACCGCCGGCGCGGCCGCCGGACTGCTCCTCGGCGGCCTCTTCCTCCCCCTGGTCATGCTGGGCCTGCACCAGGCCCTCATCCCGATCCACACCGCCCTCATCGAGCAGCAGGGCTACACCGTCCTGCTCCCCCTGCTGGCCATGGCGGGCGCCGGCCAGGTGGGCGCGGCGCTCGCGGTGTACGTCCGCACGCGCCACGACGTCTCCGTCCCCACGGCCTCCCTGCGTACGACGATCCGCTCGGCGCTCCCGGCCGGGCTGCTGGGCGTCGGCGAGCCGCTGATCTACGGGGTGTCGCTGCCGCTGGGCCGCCCGTTCCTGACCGCGTGCGCGGGCGGGGCGGCGGGCGGGGCGTTCGTCGGCTTCTTCGCGATGCTCGGCACGAAGGTGGGCGCGACGGCGATCGGTCCCTCGGGCTGGGCTCTGTTCCCGCTGCTCACGGGGAACAGGGGGGCGGGGGCGGCGGTGGCCGTCTACGGCGGCGGGCTCCTCACCGGCTACCTGGTCGGCTTCCTGGCGACCTACGTCTTCGGCTTCCCCCGCCGCCCCCCGAGTGGGCGCACCCGCGTGACGTACCGCACCGGCCGGTCGTTCCCCCGGGCATGATGAAGAAGCTCCTGGTCACCGCCGTTCTCACGGCGTCCGCCGCGGCCCTCGCCGCCCCCGCCCACGCCGACGACCGCAGCTCCGACGCCGGGGCCGTCAGGTGTGCCGAGAACCTCGCCGCGCTTCCCGCGCTCGCTCCCGTCGTTCCCCTCTCGCCGCTGTCACTCGCGGCCGGCGCCCTCGCCGCCGCCCCCGCGTGCGGGGCGCAGGGCGTTCTGGAGCGGGTCAACGGCTGACGACCGGGCCGGCCGGGCCCTCAGTGGCCCGCCGGGGCCTCAGTCGCCCGCCGGTTCGCCGGGCGCGCGCCAGACGAGGGTGTACCGCCAGAAGAGCCGCCGCCGCAGCCGGGCGCCGGGGAGCAGGTGCCGCGCCTGGCGGGTGATGTCGGCGAAGGTCATCTTCGGTTCGCGGGTGGGCGCGGTCATGGACACGGGCCGGTGCGCCGCGGCCCTCCCGCGGTTCTTCACCCATCCGGTCAGCACGTTCAGCGGCAGCGAGACCAGCCCCAGCGTCCGCTCGACGGCGGTCTCGTCCCGCGCACAGCCGACGACCACCAGCGTGCCGCCGGGCGCCAGCTCCCGCCGGAGCCGGGTGAGGGTCTCGGCGAAGGGAAGGTGGTGCAGCACGGCGACGCAGGTGATGACGTCGTAGGGGCCCGGCGGAAGACACTCCGGGGCGGCGGCGAGGGCGTAGCTGACGGGGGCGTCCGGGCCCGTCAGCTGCCGCGCCTTCGCCAGGATCCCGGGGTCGGCGTCCACCCCGACGACCAGGTCCGCGCGCCGGGCCAGCAGCCGGACCAGATCACCGCTGCCGCACCCGACGTCCAGGGCCGTGCGCGGACGGCGGGGCAACTGCCGTAGCAGCCACGGGTGATAGTGCGCGTTGTGGTCCCAGGGGTGGGCGGCGTTGAAACGGTGAAGGGCCTCGATCAGCCGGCTCGGCAGCATGGCCAGACCCTACGACGGCTCTCGTACCCTTGGGGAGCATGAACCACGTCCAGCTCGCCGCCCTGGGACGGGCCCTCCGGCTGCTCGGGGAGCACGGGGAGGCCCTGACCGCCGACACCCCGGACGCCCGGCTGCACGAGGTCAAGGTTGATCTGCGCCGGGCGCTCGACCTCGTGGAGGAGAGCGCCGGGAGCAGCGCGCCCAGCACCCGGTGCCCCGAGCATCCGCAGGGCCCCGTCGACGAGAGCGCACCCGATCTGTGTCTGCTCTGCGAGACCCGGCGCCGGGCCGCCCGGCGGTCGGAGTTCCAGGGCCGGCCCGCTCCCGCCCAGCCGGTGGCCACGGCACCCTCCCGTTACGGGGTCCGGGCCGACCGGCCCCAGCCCCAGCAGCGCTGGCTGCCGGAGGCATGGAACGGGCAGGAGTGGCAGCTGTGCGGGACGCCGAGGAGGGACCGCCGGGAGGCCGAGGCGTATCTCGCCGCCCAGCGGCGCTCGTCGCGCCCCGCGATGGCCTACCGGCTCGTGCACGAGTTCACCGACTACGAGGTGCTGCGCGTATGGGGCACCCCCACGCACATCGACATCGAGCCGATGGGCAACCTGTAGTCCCCGTCAAAGGAATCACAAGTGCCCGGCCCAGGAGGACGGTTCAGCTGAGCGTCTTCACCGCGGCCGCGTCGTACGGCTTGAGCTCGTCGAACCGGTCGGCGAGCACCTTGGCCGCCCACTCCGGGTCCTGGAGCAGCGCGCGGCCCACGGCGACCATGTCGAACTCCTCGGCCTCCAGGCGGTCGAGGAGGTTGTCGATCCCCTTGACCGGGGAGCCCTCGCCCTGGAAGGCGTTGATGAAGTCGCCGTCGAGGCCGACCGAGCCGACGGTGATGACCTGCTTGCCGGTGAGCTTCTTCGTCCAGCCGGCCAGGTTCAGGTCCGAGCCGTCGAACTCCGGCAGCCAGTAGCGGCGGGTGGAGGCATGGAAGACGTCGACGCCGGCCGCCGCCAGCGGGGTGAGGATCGCCTCCAGCTCCTCGGGGGTCTCGGCGAGGCGGGCCGTGTAGTCCTGCTGCTTCCACTGCGAGTAGCGGAAGATGACCGGGAACTCGGGGGACACCGCCGCGCGGACCGCCGCCACGATCTCCGCGGAGAACTTCGTACGGGCCACGGGGTCGCCGCCGTAGGCGTCGGTGCGGCGGTTGGTGCCCTCCCACAGGAACTGGTCGAGGAGGTAGCCGTGGGCGCCGTGCAGCTCCACGCCGTCGAAGCCGATGCGCTCGGCGTCCGCGGCGGCCCGGGCGAACGCGGCGACGACGTCGTCCAGGTCCGCTTGCGTCATGGCCTTGCCGGTGGGCTCGGCGCCCGCAGTGACCAGGCCGGAGGGGCCGACGGCGGGGGCGTCCGGGTAGGGCGCGTCGCCCTGCTTGCGGACCATGCCGATGTGCCACAGCTGCGGGACGATCGTGCCCCCGGCCGCGTGCACGTCCTCGGCGACCTTCGCCCAGCCCGCGAGCTGCTCCTCCCCGTGGAACCTCGGCACCCGGTCGCTCTGGCCCGCCGACTCGTGGCCGACGTACGTGCCCTCGGTGACGATCAGGCCGACCCCGGCGGCGGCACGGCGGGCGTAGTACGAGCGCACGTCCTCGCCGGGAACGCCGCCCGGGGAGAACATGCGGGTCATCGGCGCCATCACGATCCGGTTCGGGACGGTGAGACCGTTGAGCGCGATCGGGCGGGACAGGATCTGGGCCGCGCGGGAGGCGGGCGTCGTGGCGGTCACGTGGGGACTCCTCGTGAAGGACGGCGTTAACCGGTCGGTATGTGAACACGCATTGTTGCAACTCCTTAAGTAATCGCCTATGTGCTGCCCCACATTCCGCCCCCGGAAAAACCTTTACGTGATGCCGCTCACACTCCCCCGGTTCAGCCGCCACACCCGCCCCCGCAGCACCTCGTCCGGCGCCGCCGGTTCGACCGATTCCGGCGGACAGTCCCACTCCCGCCCGCCACCGACGGGACGCAGCTGCACCCGGCCACCCACGCGCCCCATCACCTCGCCGAGCCGCCCGCTGCGCGCGTCGACGGCGTACTCGCACGCACGGTTCAGCGCGACCGCCAGCCGCGAGGCCACACCGATGTTGCAGCGCCCCAGATCGACCAACGCGTACGGATCCTCACCCGAGACGCTCAACGGGTCGACCCGGAGGGACGGCAGGACGACGCCCACCCGGCACAGCGCCGCGCGCAGCCGCTCGACGGCTTCCTCGGCCGTCCGGGCGGGCCGGTCGTCGGCGTTCGTTTCCTTCACTTCCATTGCGCCATTTCCTCCACGCTGAGTGTTCCCTTTCACCACACAGCGTGGCCGCCCGCGGCCTAACCTGGCCAGATACGGCGTCCCAACAACGTTGTTCGTAGGACGAGGAGTTGCCATGCCGGGACCGAAGGACCTCGACCCGTCCTCATCACCACGCGCCCTGCTGGGAGCGGAGTTACGGCACGCCCGCGAGCGGAAGGGCCTGAGCCAGGAGCAGTTGGGGCAGCGGCTGTTCGTCAGCGGATCGTTCATCGGGCAACTGGAGGCGGGGACGCGGCGGATGCAGCCGGAGTACGCCCGGATGCTGGACGAGGTGCTGGAGACGGACGGCTTCTTCCAGCGGAACTGCGCGGCGGCGGCCAAGTCGAAGTACGAGGAGCACTTCGAGGCGGTGGCGGAGGCCGAGGCTCAAGCCACGGCGATCAGGGAGTACACGCCGCTCCTGATTCCCGGGCTGCTGCAGACGCGCGCGTACGCACAGGCCGTGAACCGTGCGCACGACCCCATGGCGCCCGAGGAGACCATCGAGGAGTGGACGGAAGGCCGGATGGAGCGGGTCCGTCTACTCGACAACCCAACAAAGCCGTTGTTGTGGGCTGTGCTTGACGAGGCAGCGCTGCGCCGGGAGACAGGAGGACGGGCGGTGATGGCGGAGGCCCTGCGCCATGTCGCCGCGCTGGCCTGCCGGAACCGGGTCATTGTGCAGGTGCTGCCATTCAGCTCAGGTGCGCACGCGGCGATGCAGAGTGATCTGAAGCTGATGGAGTTCGCGGACGCCCCTCCAGTGGCCTACTACGAGGGAGTAGGCACCGGGCGGATGGAGGACGACCCTGCCACCGTCGCCCATCTCAGGTTCAGGTACGACCTCCTCGTGGCCGACGCGCTCTCGCGGGACAAGTCCCTGGCCCTCATCGAGGCGTTGGCGGAGGATTACGCCCATGAGGAACACCCCTGACCCCGGCCTGAGCACGGCCATGTGGATCAAGTCGAGCTACAGCGGCGGCGGCAACAACTGCCTGGAAATCGCCCCCGGCCACCCCGCCCTCGTCCCCGTCCGCGACTCCAAGAACCCCGAGGGCCCGAACCTCCTGTTCCGGCCGGAGGCCTGGTCGGCGTTCGTCTCGGGGCTCAAGCCCTGAGCCCCGAGCCCTCTTTCCAAGGAATGGGTGGTGGGTTCAACTCACCCTCCCACCCTTCGAGTTGACCTCACGCGTTCGACTTGCCACGCACAGTCACCAGGCTTTAGCGTGCCCGCATAACGAACAACCCCCGCCAGGTGCTAGCAACACCTGCGGGGGTCTGACCAACGAGATCGGAGCATCGATCCCGTGGCTGACACCCACTTTAGCCCTGCCCCCCTGCCCGCGCACGCGACCCCGCACGCGACCCCGCACCCGATGGCCAATCCGGGCTACGGGAAGCGCTCGGCGCCGGACCAACGCCCGCGCACGAACCAGGACTTCTCGCATCTCCCGCCCCGCGACGAGGCCGTCGCCGCGTACCTCGACCGCCTCCCCGAAGGCGCCGACATCTCGGTGAAAACGCTGGCCAAGCAGCTCCCCTACGGCCAGTGCGCACTGCGGACCATCCTCAACCGCCTTCAGGCGGCGGGGCACTTGCGGCGCGGCCGGGAGCGGCTGGAGACGGACTCCGGCGGCACCCGGTGGATCACCCGATCGTGGTGGTCCCGTACCGCGCGCGACGACGCCTGGTGGGCGGCATTCACGCGGGGCGACGTACCGGAGGAGCCGGCCGAACCCTCGCCGGGCCCCACCCGGTCCCGCGCCCACATCCTGCTCGCCGCCCTGGGGCGTACGGCGCCCGCGCTGTCGCTGTCCGCCGCCGACTGTGCCGTACTCGCGCCGCTGCTCACGGAGTGGTTCGCGCGCGGGGCCGGCGACGAGGAGGTACTGCGCGCACTGACCGCGGGCCTGCCGACGCCGGTCCACAACCCGGCCGGACTGGTCCGCCGCCGCCTGGTCGACAAGGTGCCGCCGGAACCGGTCCCCCGCCCGGCGCCCCGACGGCTGCTGGAGTGCGCGGAATGCGGGCTGCCGGGGCGGCCGGAGGCACTGCCGGGGGGTGTGTGCGGTGGCTGCCGGGGCGAACGCGCCCCCGCGCACTCCCGTACGCCCCTGCCCGCTTCAGCGGTCCAAGTCCACGCAGCCGAGATCCGCGCTGCGATGTCCCTGAAACGACGAGAAAGGGCACCCGTATGACCGCTCCTACGGTCCGACGACACCACCCCGGGGCACGATGGAGGGGAGGAGGCGACGCCATGACCCCCAGTACCGCTGAACGCCCGCAGATGCCCATCGAGGACTTCGAGGAACTCGCCAGTGTGGCCCCGGAGGGCGTGCGGCTCGAATTCGTCGACGGGCGTGTCCGCACCAAGGATCCGCTCAGCGTCGAGGACTTCGAGGAACTCGCACACCGGGCGCCGGAGACCGTCCGGCTTGAGTACATCAACGGAAAGCTAGAGGTCAAGGCAATGCCGGACGGCAACCACTGCGAGATCTTCATGTGGCTGCTCTACCAGTGCATGCAACAGCGCCCCGAGCTGAATCTCGTGCCCGAACGAGGTGTCAAGACCGAGGCATACCGTAAGGGCCGCGCCATCACGGACGGCTTTCTCGTACCCAAGGGCCACCTCAAGGGACACGGCAACTGGTCCCCGGCCGACGGCGCTCTCATGGCCGTGGAGATCACCTCCCACGACCGCGACACCAACCAGCGCGACCGTATCGACAAGCCGGTCGGCTATGGAGCGGTCGACATCCCCGTCTACCTCCTCATCGACCGCGACAACAACACCGTCGTCGTCTACAGCGACCCCAAGGACGGCCGCTACCAGCAGTCCCCGTCCTACCGCTGGGGCACCACCGTCGAACTCCCGCCTCCGGTGAGCATCACCCTCGAAACCGAGGACCTCAAGGACTACGCCGACTGAGGCTCGCGAAACGCCCGAGGGCGGCACCCCCAGCCAGAAGCTGGAAGCACCGCCCTCGGTCGAAGGACAGGCGATCAACCGTCAGGTCGATCAGAAGTCCATGTCACCGCCCGGCATACCGCCGCCGGCCGGCGCGGCGGCCTTCTCCGGCTTGTCGGCGATGACGGCCTCGGTGGTGAGGAACAGCGCGGCGATGGAGGCGGCGTTCTGCAGCGCGGAACGGGTCACCTTCGCCGGGTCGATGATGCCCTCGGCGACCAGGTCGACGTACTCGCCGGTCGCGGCGTTCAGGCCGTGGCCCGGGGTCAGGTTGCGCACCTTCTCCACCACGACACCGCCCTCGAGGCCGGCGTTGACGGCGATCTGCTTCAGCGGGGCCTCGAGCGCGATGCGCACGGCGTTGGCGCCGGTCGCCTCGTCACCCTCGAGCTCCAGCTTCTCGAAGACGTTGGTGGTCTGCAGCAGGGCCACGCCACCACCGGCGACGATGCCCTCCTCGACGGCCGCCTTCGCGTTGCGGACGGCGTCCTCGATGCGGTGCTTGCGCTCCTTGAGCTCCACCTCGGTGGCGGCACCGGCCTTGATGACCGCGACACCGCCGGCGAGCTTCGCCAGGCGCTCCTGCAGCTTCTCGCGGTCGTAGTCCGAGTCGCTGTTCTCGATCTCGGCGCGGATCTGGTTGACGCGGCCGTTGACCTGCTCCGAGGAGCCGGCGCCGTCGACGATGGTGGTCTCGTCCTTGGTGATGACGACCTTGCGGGCGCGGCCCAGGAGGTCCAGGGTCGCGTTCTCCAGCTTGAGGCCGACCTCCTCGGAGATGACCTCGCCGCCCGTGAGGATGGCGATGTCGCCGAGCATGGCCTTGCGGCGGTCACCGAAGCCCGGGGCCTTGACGGCGACGGACTTGAAGGTGCCGCGGATCTTGTTGACGACCAGGGTCGACAGGGCCTCGCCCTCGACGTCCTCGGCGATGATCAGCAGCGGCTTGCCCGACTGCATGACCTTCTCCAGGAGCGGGAGCAGGTCCTTGACCGCGGAGATCTTGGAGTTGGCGATGAGGATGTACGGGTCCTCGAGCACCGCCTCCATGCGCTCCATGTCGGTCGCGAAGTAGGCGGAGATGTAGCCCTTGTCGAAGCGCATGCCCTCGGTGAGCTCGAGCTCCAGGCCGAAGGTGTTGCTCTCCTCGACGGTGATGACGCCTTCCTTGCCGACCTTGTCCATGGCCTCGGCGATCAGCTCGCCGATCTGGGTGTCGGCGGCGGAGATGGACGCGGTGGAGGCGATCTGCTCCTTGGTCTCGACGTCCTTCGCCTGCTCCAGCAGGGCGGCGGAGACGGCCTCGACGGCCTTCTCGATACCGCGCTTCAGGGCCATCGGGTTGGCGCCGGCGGCGACGTTGCGCAGGCCCTCCTTGACCAGGGCCTGGGCGAGCACGGTCGCGGTGGTCGTACCGTCACCGGCGACGTCGTCCGTCTTCTTGGCGACTTCCTTGACCAGCTCGGCGCCGATCTTCTCGTACGGGTCCTCGAGCTCGATCTCCTTGGCGATGGAGACACCATCGTTGGTGATCGTGGGGGCGCCCCACTTCTTCTCGAGGACGACGTTGCGACCCTTGGGGCCGAGCGTCACCTTGACGGCGTCCGCGAGCTGGTTCATGCCGCGCTCGAGGCCGCGCCGCGCCTCCTCGTCGAACGCGATGATCTTGGCCATGTGAAGTGGTCCCTCCAGGACTGGGGGTGATTCCTTCGGACCGCGCCCGCGCCCGCGACGGACGGCTCGCCGGCCTCGTGGTTCCTTGCCCCACCCGGCCTGCGGGCCTCACCGACCCGGTCCTTCACTGTCACTCTCACCTTCAGAGTGCTAACGCCAATGATTAGCACTCGGCATGCACGAGTGCAAGGCGCACCCGCGAAGCGGGTTCCTTGAGGGGTGGTGGTCGGGCGACGGGTGGGCGCAAGCGCCCGGGGTGTACGGCACCCGGGTCAGCCGCCCGCGAACACGGGCACGCCGGGCACGGCGAAGGGCCCGCACCCCGAGCGGGGTGCGGGCCCTTCGAAGAAACAGAAGAACGTCGCTGTCAGTCGACGCGTGCTTCAGCTGGTCGCCAGCCGGACCATGTCCGCCTGCGGGCCCTTCTGGCCCTGCGAGATCTCGAAGTCGACCCGCTGCCCCTCTTCCAGGGTGCGGTAACCGTCCATCTGGATCGCGCTGTAGTGGACGAAAACATCCGCACCACCGTCGACCGCGATGAAGCCGTACCCCTTCTCCGCGTTGAACCACTTGACGGTGCCCTGAGCCATGCCTAACTCCCCTATTACTGGCCCTTGCACAGATCCACACTTCGCGGATCCGGGTCAGACCTCACCCCCCATCGGTCGGGGGCGTGCGCCGGAACGCGTCGACCGCGGCTGAATGTATCTGTCCAACTGCCGTCTGCAACAGGTCAATCGGACGAGAATTCTGGACGGGAACGGTCCGGAATGTGGTGAGAATTCATCCGACTTCGGGGCAAGTCGGGCCTCTCAAACCGTCACAAAAGCCGCATAAAACCCGTCGACTTTGGCCGCTTCTTGTCGGGCGTCCGGCATGAATACAGGGTCCTCGACCGGTCGGCCCGTGAGCGCGTTCCCCAACTCTACCGCGCTCAATCACACAGAATTGCCCCCTCCGCTTCTCTCACGGAGGAGGCAATTCGATGAACAACGCGTAACCGAAGTTACCCAAGGTAACGATCAGCCGCCGGCAACGGCCGGAATGATGGAAACGCCGGCGCCGTCCGGGGTGGCGGTCTCAAGGCCCTGCTCGAAGCGGACGTCGTCGTCGTTGACGTAGACGTTGACGAACCGGCGCAGCTTGCCCTGGTCGTCCAGGACGCGCGCGGCGATCCCGGTGTGGTTCTTCTCCAGGTCCTCGATGACCTCGGCGAGGGTCGCGCCCTCGGCGCTGACCTCCGCCTGGCCACCGGTGTAGGTGCGCAGGATGGTGGGGATGCGAACGGTCACGCTCATGCGAGGCCAGCCTCTCGGAAGGAGTCCAGGTTCGGGCGGATGGTAGCGGTGAGGCCGGTGCCGGCCACCGCGTCCAGCGTCTTCAGGCCGTCGCCGGTGTTGAGGACCACCGTGGTCTTCGTCGGGTCCAGGACGCCGTCCTTGAGCAGCTTGCGGGTGACGCCGACGGTCACGCCGCCCGCCGTCTCCGCGAAGATGCCCTCGGTGCGGGCCAGCAGCCTGATGGCGTCGACGACCTCCTCGTCCGTCACGTCCTCCACGGCACCGCCGGTGCGGCGGGCGATGTCCAGGACGTACGGTCCGTCGGCCGGGTTGCCGATGGCGAGGGACTTGGCGATGGTGTTCGGCTTCTGGGGACGGACCACGTCGTGCCCGGCCTTGAAGGCGGTGGACACCGGCGAGCAGCCCTCGGCCTGCGCACCGAAGATCTTGTACGGCCTGTCCTCGACGAGACCGAGCTTGATCAGCTCCTGCAGACCCTTGTCGATCTTCGTGAGCTGGGAGCCGGAGGCGATCGGGACCACGATCTGGTCCGGGAGCCGCCAGCCGAGCTGCTCGCAGATCTCGTACGCCAGGGTCTTGGAGCCCTCCGCGTAGTACGGCCGCAGGTTGACGTTGACGAAGCCCCAGCCCTCGCCGGCCGGGTCGCCGATCAGCTCGGAGCAGAAGCGGTTCACGTCGTCGTAGTTGCCCTCGATGCCGACGAGGTCGCCGCCGTAGATCGCGGCCATGACGACCTTGCCCTGCTCCAGGTCGTGCGGGATGAACACGCAGGAGCGGAAGCCGGCCCTCGCCGCGGCCGCGCCGACGGCGCCGGCGAGGTTCCCGGTGGAGGAGCAGGACAGGGTGGTGAAGCCGAAGGCGCGGGCGGCCTCCAGGGCCTGGGCGACCACGCGGTCCTTGAAGGAGTGGGTCGGGTTGCCGGAGTCGTCCTTGACGAACAGGCCCCCGGTGACGCCGAGTTCGGCGGCGAGGTTGTCGGCCTTGACGAGCTTGGTCCAGCCGGGGTTCAGGTTCGGCTTGTCGGCCACGTCGGCCGGGACCGGCAGCAGCGGCGCGTACCGCCAGATGTTCGCGGGGCCGGCCTCGATACGGCGGCGCAGCTCTTCGGTGTCGTAGGCGGAGAAGTCGTAGGCGATTTCCAGCGGGCCGAAACACTCCTCGCAGGCGAACACCGGGCCGAGGGAGACGCGGTGCCCGCACTCGCGACAGCTCAGGGCCGCGGCGGGACCGAGGTCGACGGTGGAATCGGTGGAGCTTGCAACTGTCTGCACAGCCATGGAGGCGAGGCCCTTTCTCCTCATCTTCCTCACGACGCATCTCGCCGTGAGACGGATTTGGCACCTTCCCTAGCCGGGAGCCTCGCGGAGCGATCGCGCCTGTTCAGGCCGAGCTACGAGTACCGACTGGAGGGTTGCCGGGGCTTCATCGGGCCGTGTCCCTCTGCCCCTCTGGATGAGCGGTATGCGGTTGTGGACGCGCGCTGACCCCCGACATGCGATGGTCACCGGCGTTGTTCAAGACTGTAACCGAAGGCCGGGACAGTTGAGATAGTCGTCCGAACCGCGAGACACGTGAGGAGCCGCTGACTGTGCTGGAAGAAGTCGAGCGCTGGCTGGCCACCCGCTCCTGGTCCGTGACCGATCGCCCGCTGCACAAGATCCTGGCGGCCAAGCAGCGCACCGGCCAGTCGGTCTCGGTCGTGCTGCCCGCGCTCAACGAGGAGGAGACGGTCGGCGACATCGTCGCGGTCATCCGGCACGACCTCGTGGAGCAGGTTCCGCTCGTCGACGAGATCGTGGTGGTCGACTCCGGCTCCACCGACCGCACCTCCGAGGTCGCCGCCGCGGCGGGCGCGCGGGTCGTTCACCGGGACGAGATCCTGCCCCGTATCCCCTCCGTTCCCGGAAAGGGGGAGGTGCTGTGGCGCTCGCTCCTGGTGACCACCGGGGACATCGTCTGTTTCATCGACGCGGACCTGAGGGAGTTCTCCTCCGACTTCGTCTCCGGGATCGTCGGCCCGCTGCTCACCGAGCCGGGCGTGGACCTGGTCAAGGCGATGTACGACCGTCCGCTCGCCGGGTCGGCCGGTCAGGGCGGCCGGGTGACCGAGCTGATGGCCCGCCCGCTGCTGAACATGCACTGGCCGCAGCTGGCCGGATTCGTGCAGCCGCTGGGCGGCGAGTACGCGGCCCGGCGCAGCCTGCTGGAACAGCTCCCCTTCCCTGTCGGCTACGGCGTGGAGCTGGGCATGCTGGTGGACGCCCTGCACCTGGTGGGGCTGGACGCGCTGGGGCAGGTGGACGTGGGCGTGCGCAAGCACCGCCACCAGGACGGGCAGGCGCTCGGCCGGATGGCCGCGGCGATCTACCGCACGGCCCAGCTGCGGCTGGCCCGCGGCCATCTGATCCGCCCGTCCCTCACCCAGTTCGAGCGCGGCGAGGACGGTTTCGAGCCACGCACCTACTCGGTGGACACCGAGGAACGGCCGCCGATGGCGGAGATCGCCGAGTACGCCGAGCGCCGGGTGGCCTGAGTTCGTGTACGGCTGTGGCACCCCGGCGTGCCCGTACGTTTGAGCGTTTCCGGGCCGGGCTAGGTTGAGGACCATGGCTTCCACGCAGGGTGCTGCCGAGAGAGCTCAGGTGCTGGTCGCGTCCAACCGCGGCCCGGTTTCGTACACGGTGGACGACAGCAGCTCGCTGCACGCCAGGCGGGGCGGCGGCGGGCTGGTGTCCGGGCTGTCGGCCATCGGGCCGGACGCGGACTCCCTGTGGGTGTGCGCGGCGCTCGGCGACGGGGACCGGGAGGCCGTACGGCGGGCGGGCGGCGGGCTGCTGCCGGGCGAGGACGCCGGCGGGCAGCGGGTGCGGATGCTGGACATCGACGCACAGGTCCACTCGGACGCCTACAACGGCATCGCCAACTCGGTGCTCTGGTTCGTCCACCACATGCTGTACCAGACCCCGCTGGAGCCGGTCTTCGACGCGGGGTTCCGGCGGCAGTGGGCGGCCTACGAGGCCTACAACCGGGCGTTCGCCGAGGCGCTGGCCGAGGAGGCGGCCGAGGGGGCGGCGGTGCTGGTGCAGGACTACCACCTGTGCCTGGTGCCCGGGATGCTCCGCGAGCTCCGCCCCGACCTGCGGATCGGCCACTTCTCGCACACGCCCTGGGCGCCGCCGGAGTACTTCCGTGTGCTGCCCGACGACATCGCGGCCGCCCTGCTGAACGGCATCCTCGGCGCGGACCGGGCGGCGTTCCTGACCCGGCGGTGGGCGGACGCGTTCAGTGCGTGCTGTACGACGGTCCTGGGTCCCGGCAGCCTCTCGGGTACGGCGATCGGGGTGCACGGGCTCGGCGCGGACGCGGACTTCCTGCGCAAGCGGGCCCACGAGCCGGACGTGGACGAGCGGATGGCGGCGCTGCGCGAGGAGATCGGCGAGGGCCGCCGGACCGTCGTCCGCGTCGACCGCACGGAGCTGTCGAAGAACATCGTGCGCGGCCTGCTGGCGTACCGGCAGCTGCTGGAGGAGCACCCCGAGTGGCGGGAGCGGGTGGTGCATCTCGCCTTCGCTTATCCGTCGCGGCAGGACCTCGCCGTGTACCGGGACTACACGGCCGCGGTGCAGCGGGCCGCCGAGGAGATCAACTCGGTCTACGGCACGGCCGGTTGGACCCCGGTCGTGCTGCACGTCAAGGACGACTTCGCGCGCTCGCTGGCCGCCTACCGGCTCGCCGACGTGGCGCTGGTCAACCCCATCCGGGACGGCATGAACCTGGTCGCCAAGGAGGTGCCGGTCGTCTCCGACCAGGGCTGTGCGCTGGTGCTGTCCCGCGAGGCCGGGGCGTACGAGGAGCTGGGCGCCCACGCGTTCACGGTGAACCCCTACGACGTGCTTCAGACCGCGCGGGCCCTGCACGAGGCGCTGTCCCTGCCGCCGGAGGAGCGGGCGGACCGCACCAAGAGGCTGGCGGCGGCGGCCACCGCGCTTCCCCCGGCCCAGTGGTTCCTGGATCAGCTGCAGGCGCTCAGGGACCTTCAGTCCAGCTGAGCGGCGAGGGTCCGCAGCAGGCGGACGACCCCGGCGGGGCCGTCGACCACGGTGTCCGCGCGTTCCGCCAGTTCGGTGACCTCCGTGCTGCCGCTGCAGACCAGCAGGCCGGGGACGCCGTCGGAGCGGAGTTTCTCGACGGCGGCGAAGGCGGGGAGGTCGCCGAGGTCGTCGCCGGCGTAGAGGACGGACTCGGCGCCGGTCCTGCGGACGTGGTCGGCGAGCGCCACGCCCTTGTCCATGCCGGGCGGGCGCAGCTCCAGGACCAGGCGGCCCGGTTCGACGACCAGGCCGTGGCGGGCGGCGAGGTCGGTGAGGGGGCCGCGCAGGGCCTCGAACGCGGCCTGCGGGTCGTCGGCGCGGCGGGTGTGCACGGCGACCGCCCGGCCCTTCTCCTCGATCCAGGTGCCGTGCCAGGCGCCGGCGCGGTCCAGTACGCCCGGCAGCTCGGCGCGGACCGCGGCGACGCCGGGGTGCGGGGCCGGGGCGGTGACGGTGCCGGTGACCGCGTCCCAGCGTTCGGCGCCGTAGTGGCCGAGGACGGTCAGGTGCTCCAGGCCGGGGACGCCGGCGAAGCCGCCGTAGCGGACCGCGACCCCGGCGGGGCGGCCGGTGATCACGGCGACGGAGGCGACCTTCGGGGCGAGTGCGGCCAGGGCCGGTACGGCGTCGGGGTGGGCGCGGGCCTGCTCGGGGTCGGCGACGATGGGGGCGAGGGTGCCGTCGAAGTCCAGGCCGACGAGCGCCGCGCTCGGCTTGGCGAGGAGGGCGGCGAGTCCGGCCTTGCCAGCCGGGGTGACCGGGGTCGGCATAGGGTCCATACCGCGACACTATCCAGCGCGGGCCGCCGTCACGCCTGGGGCTCCGCCCCTGGACCCCGCCTCGCCCACCCACCACCCGACTCGGTCGGCTGAATGGGCGCCCAACGGGCAACCCACTCAGGTCGGCCTCAGCGCTCCGCCCGCCTGGCTTCCCGTACCCTCCGCAGGCGGTTCACCGTCACCGGGTCCGCGGCCAGTGCGCGCTCGTCGTCCAGCAGCGCGTTCAGGAGCTGGTAGTAGCGGACCGGGGACAGGCCCAGTTCCTCGCGTATCGCTCGTTCCTTGGCGCCGGGGCCGGGGAAGCCGCGGCGCTCCAGCGCGAGGATGGCCTGTTCGCGGGGGGCGAGTTCCATGGGAGTCACCGTAGCGCCGGGCACCGACAGCCGGCCCCCGCCGTTCAGTTCTTGGCGCTGCTGTCCGCCGCCGTCGCCGTCGACTGGAGGCGGGTCAGGACGGCGGCGGGGTCGCCGCCGGGGGCGAGCGCCTGGCCGATGTTCCGCTTCACGGCGGCGCTGACCGTCGCCCAGGAGGTCTTGCCGACGGGGTACAGCTCGGAGGTGGGCAGCTCGTCGAGGAAGGGGTGCAGGGCCTTGTCGGGGGCGGCGTCCGACTGGCTCATGGCGTTGGAGGCGGAGCCGGTGACCGGCAGCAGGCCGTACTCGCGGGAGAAGTCGAGGACGTTCTTCTCGCTGTAGACGAAGTTGAGGAAGCCGCCGATCTGGTCGCGGTGCCCGTTCTGCTTGAAGGCCATCATCCAGTCGGCGACGCCCATGGAGGCCCTGGCCCGGCCGGTCGGCCCCGGCATCGGCACCATGCCGAACTTCACGCCCTTCTTCTCGGCCTGCTGGATCAGCGTGGGATGCCCGTTGAGCATGCCGACCTGGCCGTCGGCGAAGGCGGCGAAGGCGGTCGCGCGGTTGAGGCTGCCGGGCGCGACCGGCCCGGTCAGGCCCTTGTCGACCAGGTCGTTCTTGAGCCAGCTGAAGGTCTGGACGTTCTGCGCGGAGTCGATGGTGTAGGTGCCGACGTCGTCGGTGTAGCCGGTGCCGCCGTTGCCCGCGCTGCTGCCGCTGAGCAGCCACTGCATGGTCTCGGCCTGGGCCTCCTCGGGGCCGAGCGGCAGCGCGAAGGGGTACTTCACGCCCTTGTCCTTGAGCGCCTTGGCATCGGCGGCCAGCTCGTCCCAGGTGGTGGGCGGGTTGATGCCGGCCTTGGCGAACAGGGTCTTGTTGTAGAAGAGCACGCGCGTGGAGGCGGCGAAGGGGATGCCGTACTGCGTGTGGTTCCACTGCCCGGCCTCGGAGAGCTGGGAGAGGAAGTCGGCCTGGGTGGGGATGGAGAGCAGGTCGGAGGCCGGGTAGAGCTTGCCTGCGGCCGCGTAGTCGGCGTAGGCGCCGATCTGGGCCAGGTCGGGGGCGTGGCCGGCGGCGACCATGTCCTTGACCTTGGCGTCGACGTCGTTCCAGGAGTACACGCTGACGTCGATCTTCACCCCCGGGTGCTGGGACTCGTACTCCTTGACCAGGGTGTCCCAGTACTTCTGGGAGCTGTTGGCGGGAGAGTCGCCGTAGTCGGCGGCGACGAGTCTCAGGGTCACGTCGGAGGAGCCCGTGCTTCCGCAGCCTCCCAAGATGAGTGTCATGCCCATGGCAGACGCTACCGCGACCAATCCTGCCGTACCCCGACGCACCCTCAACGCCCCAACCCTGCTGTCTGACCGTTCAATATATGGACACATAAGGTCTACACCACGTGAGTGGACTAGACCTCTCGCGGGTAGGGGGCCACACTAGGGCCCGTGGTGAGACATGTCATCGCCCTGGACGTGGGCGGTACCGGGATGAAGGCCGCCCTCGTCGGCGACGACGGCGAGCTGCTGCACCGCGCCCGCCGCGCCACCGGACGCGAGCGCGGGCCGGACGCGGTGGTGGCGACGATCCTCGACTTCGCCGCCGAGCTGCACGCGTACGGCGCGGAGCACCACGGCGAGGCCGCCTCCGCCGCCGGCATCGCCGTCCCCGGCATCGTCGACGAGGAGCGGGGCATCGCCGCCTACGCCGCCAACCTCGGCTGGCGCGACGTACCGCTGCGCGCGCTGCTCGCCGAGCGGCTCGGCATCCCCGTCGCGCTGGGCCACGACGTGCGCACCGGCGGCCTCGCCGAGGGCCGGATCGGTGCGGGCAGGGGCGCCGACCGGTTCCTGTTCGTGCCGCTGGGCACCGGGATCGCGGGCGCCATCGGCATCGACGGCCGCGTGGAGGCGGGCGCGCACGGCTTCGCGGGCGAGATCGGCCATGTCGTCGTACGGCCCGGCGGGCTCCCCTGCCCCTGCGGGCAGCACGGCTGCCTGGAGCGGTACGCCTCCGCCTCCGCCGTCAGCGAGGCCTGGGCGGCGGCCTGCGGGGACCCGGACGCGGACGCCGCCGACTGCGGCAAGGCCGTCGCGTCCGGTGACCCGAACGCCGTCCGGGTCTGGCAGGAGGCGGTCGACGCGCTCGCCGACGGCCTGGTCACCGCCCTCACCCTGCTGGACCCACGCACCCTGATCATCGGTGGCGGTCTCGCCGAGGCGGGGGAAGTGTTGTTCCAGCCGCTGCGTGAGGCCGTGCAGCGGCGGGTCACCTTCCAGAAACTGCCGGCCATCGTGCCCGCCGCACTCGGTGACACGGCCGGCTGCCTCGGCGCGGGGCTGCTCGCCCGCGACCTGCTCACCCCCGGCCCGCTCGACTCCACCGACCCGCTCGACTCCGCAGATCCGCCCGACTCCCCCAATCCGCCCGACTCCGCCGACCCCGACTCCACCGACCCCTCGGAGGTAACCGCCTGATGGCTCCCAGCTTGGTTCTCGCAGGTGCTCGGGTGGTGCTGCCCACCGGGGTGGTGGACGACGAGCGCGTGGTCGTCGAGGGTACGAAGATCGCGGCCGCCGCTCCCGCGAACGCCGACGTGGTCGACCTGACCGGACACTGGCTGGTCCCGGGGTTCGTCGACATCCACAACCACGGCGGCGGCGGGGCCTCCTTCTCCGGCACCCCAGACCAGATCATGACGGCCATCCGCACCCATCGCGCGCACGGCACCACCACCCTCGTCGCCTCCACCGTCACCGACGAGATGGACCTGCTGGTCCGCCAGGCGGGGCTGCTGAGCGAGCTGGCCGAGCAGGGCGAGATCGCCGGCATCCACTTCGAGGGGCCGTTCATCTCGCCGTGCCGCAAGGGCGCGCACTCCGAGGCGCTGCTGCGCGACCCGGACCCGGCCGAGGTCCGCAAGCTGATCGACGCGGCGCGCGGCAGGGCGACGATGGTCACCCTCGCGACCGAGCTGCCGGGCGGCATCGACTCCGTACGGCTGCTCGCCGAGCACGGCGTCATCGCGGCGATCGGGCACACGGACGCCACGTACGAGCAGACGGTCCAGGCCATCGACGCGGGCGCCACGGTCGCCACCCACCTGTTCAACGCCATGCCGGCCCTGAACCACCGGGCGCCGGGCCCCGTCGCCGCCCTGCTGGAGGACGAGCGGGTCACGGTCGAGCTGATCAACGACGGCACGCATCTGCACCCCGCCGCCCTGGAGCTGGCCTTCCACCACGCGGGCGCCTCCCGCGTGGCCTTCATCACGGACGCGATGGACGCGGCCGGTATCGGCGACGGCCGTTACATGCTCGGCCCGCTTCAGGTCGAGGTGAGCGAGGGCGTGGCCCGGCTGGTGGAGGGCGGCTCGATCGCGGGCTCCACGCTGACGCTGGACCGCGCGTTCCAGCGGGCGGTGACCGTCGACGGGCTGTCGGTCGAGGACGCCGTACAGGCCCTGTCCGTCAACCCGGCCCGCCTCCTCGGCCTCTTCGACCGCATCGGCTCGCTGGAGCCGGGCAAGGACGCCGATCTGCTGGTGCTGGACGCGGACTTCGGGCTCAAGGGCGTGATGCGGCGGGGCGAGTGGGTGGCGATCCCGCCACAACTGGCCTGATCTGCCCGTCTTTTCCCGCGCCGGCGGCCGACTCGTGACTGGGCCGGCCGCCGTCTGTTTGGCATGATCGGGCCCCGGAAAACGATGACAGGCGCGATGGCAGCCGCACGGACTTCGAGGGAGGCCGGCCGGGGTGATCCTCACGGTCACGCTGAACACCGCTCTCGACCTGACCTATCGGGTACGGTCGCTGCGGCCGCACGCCTCGCACCGGGTCTCGGAGGTCATCGAGCGGCCCGGCGGCAAGGGCGTGAACGTGGCCCGGGTGCTGACGGCGCTCGGGCACGAGGTGACGGTCACGGGGCTCGCGGGCGGCGGGACCGGACGGGCGATACGCGACCGGCTGGCCGAGATCCCCGGCCTGACGGACGCGCTGGTCCCGGTCGCCGGGGCGAGTCGGCGCACGATAGCCGTCGTGGACGAACTCTCGGGCGACACCACTCAGTTGAACGAGCCGGGCCCGCAGATCGCACCCGCCGAATGGGGCGCCTTCCTCGACCGTTACGAGGAGTTGCTGGCCGGCGCCTCGGCGGTGGCCCTGTGCGGCAGCCTGCCGCCGGGAGTACCGGTGGGGGCGTACGCGAACCTGGTCCGCGCGGCCCGGTCCGCCGGGGTCCCCGTCCTGCTGGACACGAGCGGCGAACCCCTGCGCCGCGGGGTGGCCGCCCGCCCCGACCTCATCAAGCCGAACGCCGACGAACTGGCCGAACTCACCGGCTCCCACGAGCCGTTGCGCGCCACCCAGGACGCGCGCCGCCGCGGCGCCCACGCGGTCGTCGCCTCCCTCGGCCCCGCCGGCCTGCTCGCCGCCACCCCCGAGGGCCACTGGCGGGCCACCCCGCCCACCCGCCTGCACGGCAACCCGACCGGCGCGGGCGACTCGGCGGTGGCGGGCCTGCTGTCGGCACTCGTGGAACGCCTGCCGTGGCCGGACCGCCTGGCCCGCGCGGTCGCCCTGTCGGCGGCGACGGTGGTGGCCCCGGCGGCGGGCGAGTTCGATCAGTCGGTGTACGAGGGGCTGCTGAGGGGGATTTCGGTGACGGGGGAAGTCAGCGCGGCGTGATCACGCCCCCGCCGGGGACGCGGACCTCACCGGGCCCCTTTCGCGGGACCGACACGGTCGAAGAGTTCACCCGCGATGGTGTTGAGCAGACCTTCTTCCGCCTCGTCATCGGCGGACTCCCTGTTCTCGCCGGCCTTCTTGTCGGCATGAGGCTCGGACTGCGTGGCCGACTCCCCGATGCCGGGGGCGGGCTTGTCGATACCGGGAGTGGGCTTCGCAACGGCGGCCGAGGCACCGGTCATTCCGATCGTGGCGAGCAGGACAGGTGCGGCGATCGCGACGGCCAGGACTCTACGCACACGCATGGTTTCCACCTCGTCTGGGACACAGGTCAACGTCACCGCGAAGCTATCCAGGCAGTCATTCCGAATAACCGCTCACCGCACCAACCACTCGTACGGCCGAGCTAACCGTTCCGCGTGTGCTGGCCCTGCTGGAGCCAGAGCTGGTCGATCAGTGCATTGCACTGATCGCCGGCCCCGCAGGAGATCGAGATCGTGTTGGAGCCCTTGTTGAGGGTGGGCCACACGTAGGTCGTCGTCCAGCCGTGGACGAAGTCGCCGTTCTGGGCGTGCGCGTAGTTCTTCAGCGGCAGCCCCGGGGAGAATGGCTTGCCGTTGATGCTGACCGACATATGTTGGTCCTGGCCGGGCACACTGAAGTGCGCGAACAGGGTGTAGACGCCGTCCGAGGGAACGTTGTCGACGGTCCAGGTGATCGAGGCACCGGCCTGGTTCAGGCCGCCCACATAGGACCCGTCGGAGGTCTGCGCACCCTTGACGTCCGTGGCCTTCGCGGCTCCGCCGGCCAGCTGGAGGGCAGCCGCATCGGTCTGCAGCTTCCCGCTCGCCGCCGAGCTGCTGCTCGACGGGCTCGGAGCCTGGCTCTGGGACTGGGTCGGGGTCGAGCCCGCCTCGTTGCCGGTCTTCTTGTCGTCGGGGCCGCTGAGCATCGACACGCCGATTCCTATGACGACCGCGGCGACCACCGCGATCGCGCCGATCAGCAGGCCCTTGGTGTTCGGGCCGCGGCGGCCCGGCGCGGGCGGCGCGGACCGGGGGCTGCTCGGCGGGGCGCCGCCGGGGAGGGTCTCGGGGGCCTGGTAGTGGGCGGTCGGCTGGCCGTAGCCACCCGGCTGCTGCGGCACGGTCGGCTGGCCGTACGGCGCCTGCTGCTGGCCGTACTGGCGCTCGCCGACCGCCCGCACCCTGCTGACCGAGTTCGGGTAGCCGTAACCGCCGGACGGCGGCTGGGCCCCTCTGGCCTGGCCGTCGGCATACAGATAGCCGAACGGGTCGTCCTCGGGCGTGCTCGGGCCGTTTTCGCCGGGCGTCATCCCTTGGTCTCCTCAGCGGGTGCGGGTGGATGCGGTACAGGTCTGGAATGGCGAGCCTACCCGCTCCGGCTGGCCCAAACAGGTGACTCGCGCCGCATCAACTCGCTGACCTGCAGATCACCCGGCGCGTCGGTGCTGTTTGGGACGAGATCGTTTCTCTACGTACATACGCTCGTCGGCTGACTTCAACACTTCGTCCGCAGTCATGCCGCAGTGTGCCCACCCGATACCGAAGCTCGCGCCCACCCGGACGGCCCGGCCCTCGGCCCGGATCGGCTGGATGATCTCGTTGCGCAGCCGTACGGCGAGGTCCTGGGCGTCGGCCCGGCCGAGGCCGTCGGCGAGGATCACGAACTCGTCGCCGCCGAGCCGGGCGACCGTGTCGCCGTCCCGCACACCTCTGCTGAGGCGGCGGGCGACCTCGATGAGCACCGCGTCGCCCGCGTTGTGCCCGAAGCGGTCGTTGATCGACTTGAAGCCGTCGAGGTCGCAGAAGAGGACCGCGAGGCCCTTGGTTCCGTCGTCCCGGCCGTCCTCGGGGGCGACGGTGTGGACGTGGTGGTCGAAGGTGTCGTACGCCTCGGCGCCCGGCCGGAAGTCGAAGCCGTGGGCCACCACGGTGGCGTCGAAGGCGGGGTGGCCGTAGGCCGCGTCCAGGGACTCCAGCTCGTGGGCCGGGCGCCGGCACAGCCGCGCGGACAGCCGGGAGCGCAGCTCGGCGGAGTTCGGCAGGCCGGTGAGCGAGTCGTGGGAGGCGCGGTGGGCGAGCTGCAGCTCGCGGCGCTTGCGTTCCTCTATGTCCTCGACGTGGGTGAGGAGGAAACGGGGGCCGTCGGCGGCGTCGGCGACGACGGAGTTGCGCAGGGACACCCAGACGTAGGTGCCGTCGCGGCGGCCCAGGCGGAGTTCCGCGCGGCCGCCCTCCGCCGAGGTCCGCAGCAGCGTGCCGATGTCCTCGGGGTGCACCAGGTCGGAGAAGGAGTAGCGGCGCATCGCGGACGCGGGGCGGCCCAGCAGGCGGCACAGGGCGTCGTTGGTGCGCAGGATGCGGCCGTGCTGGTCGCCGCCCATCTCGGCGATGGCCATGCCGGAGGGGGCGTACTCGAAGGCCTGCCTGAAGCTTTCCTCACTCGCCCGCAGGGCCTGCTGCTCGCGCTCCAGGCGGACCAGTGCCCGTTGCATATTCGCGCGTAGACGCGCGTTGCTGATGGCGATGGCGGCCTGGAAGGCGTACATCTGCAGGGCCTCGCGGCCCCAGGCGCCGGGGTGGCGGCCGTTGCGCGGCCGGTCGACGGAGATGACCCCGAGCAGCTCACCGCAGGAGCCGCCCTGCACGCCCGGGGTGTACATGGGGGCGAAGAGGCGGTCGGAGGGGTGCCACTCGTCCTCGAAACGGGGTGCGGGGCCGTCCGTGTACCACTGGGGGACGTCGTCGTCGTCGAGGACCCAGCCCTCGGTGTGCGGTATGAAGACCAGGTCGCCCCAGCGCTCGCCCATGTTCAGCCGCCGGTCCCAGGACTCGCGGGAGCCGACCCGGCCGGTGATCAGGGCCTCGGCGGCGGAGTTGCCGGAGAAAGCGGCCACGACGAGATCGCCGTCGGGGCGTACGAGGTTCACGCACGCCATCTCGTACCCGAGGGCGCCCACGACGCCGTCGGCGACGGTCTGCAGTGTGTCCGCCAGGCTGCGTGCCGTGTTCATGTCGGCCATGACCTGGTGCAGCTGTCGCAGGGACGCAAGACGGACATACGGCTCCGACTCGGTCTCCATGCTCGCCCTCCCCCCGAGACCTCGCAGCGAATCAAGGGTTGTCTTCGGCGCTACTTAAGGGTGCCTCTTACGGTGCGTTCCAGTTTCCCAGCCACTGAATCACAGCGCGCTGCCCACTCGGTACACAGGGTCAACAATTCCTGGCCCTTGTGACTCAAGTCACAGATGAACATGAACAATTGAGTGGAGTTTCTGCGTTTTCTCCGCGCGTTTACTGAACGCAAGGTTTAGGGGTCGGTTCACATGACGCGCAGGGCGAACCTCCGCTGGTCCTCCGCTGGTCCTAGGACCCGGCTCGGCCGGAGGCCCGATGCGGTCCGTGCGGGGCGGAGACTAGCGTTTCCGGCGTGCTGAAGACTCCCTCACCCACCGCTCTCGCCGCTTCCGGGCATGCTGAGGGGGTGAGCAACGACGAGTTCCGGGCCGCGATGTCCCGACTGGCCGCCGGAGTGGTCCTGGTGACCGCGCAGGAGCCGCCGCTGGACCCGGACGACCCGGGCGCGCCGGGCACGGAGGACGTCGGCATGACCGCCACCGCGTTTGTGTCCGTCTCCCTCGACCCGCCGTTGGTCCTGGTCAGCCTGCGTACGGGCGCCCGCATGGACGACCTGCTCGACGAACAGCCCCTGTGGGCGGTGTCGGTCCTCACCGAGAGCCAGCGGCACATCGCGGGCCGCTTCGCCATGAAGGGCCGCATCAGCGACCGTCTGCTCTTCGAGGACATCCCCTACGTCCGTGGCGAGGCCACCGGCGCCCCACTGGTGGGCGGCGCGCTGGCCACGCTGGAGTGCCGCACCGAACAGCGGGTGACGGCCGGCGACCACACCCTCGTCATCGGCCGCGTCCTGACCGCCCACGTCCCGAGCGCGGAGGGCGGCCCGCTGCTGTACTTCCGGGGGCGGTACCGGCAGTTGGGGTGAGCCCGATATTGCGTCGCCGCGGCGGCACCGAGGGGGGCGGGACGGTGGCGGTGCTGAAGCTGTGACCGGCGCGGCTACACCGGCTCGATGGTCAGCTCGGACAGGTCCTCCGGGTTCGTCACGACGTCGATGGACGTGATGTGGTCGGCGACGAAGGTGAACGTCAGGACGCGCTCGACGCGACCGTCGGCGTACACCACCAGCCCCGTCGCCCCGTCGACCAGCGCGGGACGCGCCACGCGGGCCAGATGGGCGAAGCGCTTCGCGCCGGAGGCGACCCGCACGGCGCCGGCGGTGACACCGGTCTCGCCGCGCGCCACCACGTCCGGGTCGAGCACCTCCAGCAGGCCGTCGAAGTCCCCCTCCCGCGCGGCCGCCAGGAACGCGTCGACCACCTCGCGCTGCCGCGCCAGGTCGGCCTCCGGCGCATCGGCGCCCCGCACCCGGCGCCGCGCCCGGCTGGCCAGCTGCCGGGCCGCGGCCGGGCTGCGCCCGAGGATCCCGCCGACCTCCTCGAACGGCACCCCGAACAGATCGTGCAGCACGAACGCCAGCCGCTCGGCCGGCGACAGGGTGTCGAGGACGACCAACAGCGCCACCCCGACCGAGTCCGCGAGCACCGCGTCCTGCGCGGGGTCCGGCTCGGCGGAGGCGCCGGGACGCCAGGTGTCCAGGGGCTCCTCGCCCCGCGAGCGCCGGGAGCGGAGCATGTCGAGGCAGACCCGTCCGACCACGGTCGTCAGCCAGCCCCCGAGATTGGCCACCTCACGCGTGTCGGACCGGCTCAGCCGGAACCACGCCTCCTGCACCGCGTCCTCGGCCTCCGCGGCCGAGCCCAGCATCCGGTAGGCGACGGCCCGCAGATGCCCCCGGTACGCCTCGAACCGCTCGGCGAGAAACGCGTCGTCGCGGTGCTGCTGTTCGTTGTCGCTCATCGGGGTGCCCGGCCTCTCCGTCGCCCTGGTTGGTCCGCTACCTCACTGACGAACGGCAGGCCCCGGATGTGACGGCCCGGCGGCACCCGGCAGACCGTGCGGGTGACGGGCGCCGTCCCGCGCCCGCCGGGCTCACGCCCAGTCCCGGCCCGAGCGGCCCCGCTTCCGCTCCGAGCGCTGCTTCTTCTCCCGCAGCCGGCGTTCGTTGATACCGCGCGGGATCCGGGTCGGTCTGCGCGGCTTGGGCGGGGGCGCGCTGGCCTCCGCGAGGAGGGCGGCGAGGCGTACGGCGGCGGCCTCGCGGTTGCGCCACTGCGAGCGGTGCTCGGAGGCCCGTACGGTCACCACGCCGTCGACGAGGCGGCCCGCGAGCCGCTGCAGTGCCCGCTCCTTCCAGACCGGGGGCAGCGCCTCCGTACGGGCAAGGTCGAAGCGCAGCTCCGCCTGCGTGTCACTGGTGTTGACGTGCTGTCCGCCGGGCCCGGACGACCTGGAGAAACGCCACATCAGCTCGGCCTCGGGGAGGGAGACGGAGCCACGGATACGGAGTTCTCTGGGGGCTCCGCCCCCAGACCCCCGGGAAGGACCGGACATGGAGTCCATGTTCCCGGTCCTGCCCGGCCGTCGTCACCTGGATTTCCGCTCGGTAAAAAAGGTAAAGGGATCCGGAACCACCGGGACCCCCCTCGACGTTCTTCCCGGTGACGGTAGCTTCAACGGCACTGCACCACACATGTCCAAGGAAGGGACTCCCAACATGGCTGTAAGCCTGTCCAAGGGTGGCAACGTCTCGCTCACCAAGGAGGCTCCGGGCCTGACCGCCGTCACCGTGGGCCTCGGCTGGGACGTCCGCACCACCACCGGCACGGACTTCGACCTGGACGCCTCCGCCATCGCGGTCAACGCCCAGGGCAAGGTCTACTCGGACGCGCACTTCGTCTTCTTCAACAACAAGCAGACCCCGGACAACACCATCGTCCACACCGGCGACAACCGCACCGGCGAGGGCGAGGGCGACGACGAGGCGATCAACGTCAACCTGGCCGCGCTCCCGGCCGACATCGACAAGGTCGTCTTCCCGGTCTCCATCTACGACGCCGAGAACCGCGGCCAGAACTTCGGCCAGGTCCGCAACGCCTACATCCGCATCGTCAACCAGGCCGGCGGCGCCGAGATCGCCCGCTACGACCTCTCCGAGGACGCCGCCACCGAGACGGCCATGGTCTTCGGCGAGCTGTACCGCAACGGCGCGGAGTGGAAGTTCCGCGCGGTGGGCCAGGGTTACGCCTCGGGCCTGGTCGGCATCGCCAAGGACTTCGGCGTCAACGTCTGACGGACGCTGCCGGACGCTGCGCTGAGCGGGGGCCGTTGCCGAAGTTCCCTGTACTGGGCCGGCCCCCCTGCCCGTCCGCCCTCCCGGAAAACCCTCTGCCGCCAACGCCCCGCAGGGGTAGCTTGCCTTCGTGATCACCGATGCACCCGGACCGGAGTGGCCGCCCCGGCTCGCGGGACTGCTGGACATGTGGGAGGGCTGAGCGGGCGGTGGAGTGGACGACACTGGCCGGGACCGGACTCGGCGCCGTGGTCGGGGTCGGCTCGACGCTGCTCGCCGACCGGGTGCGATGGCGGCGCGAGACCGATGAGCGGGACCGGCGCGAGCGGCGGGACCTCTACGTCACCTGCCTGACCAAGTACCGACTGGCCTACGAGGCCATGCACACGGCCGCGGCCGCCCACCGGGACGGTCCGGCCGGCCGGCGGGACGCCGCCGTGCGGGAGGCGTTCCGCGACTCGGGCTGCGACGAGGTCCGGGAGAACCTGCTGATCTGCGCGCCGGAGGAGATGACGGCCGTCGTCGAGGAGGTGTACGCCTCGCTGCGGGAGTTGCTGGAGGTGTTCGCCGCGGGTGATCCGGCGCTGGACACAGCGCAGTTCCAGGAGCACCGGCTCAGGCACGCGCAGGCCGTGTGGGCGGCACGGACGGCGATGCGGGAGGCGCTGGAGCGGGGAGGCCGGTAGCCGTGCCCGTCAGGGGTGGGCCGGCTTGCCGTCTCCGTACAGCCAGTCCTTCCAGATCTCGGCGAAGTCCTTGTGCGCGGCCTTCTTCTCCACGTACGCGGTGAAGTCGGCGGTGCTCACGTTGCCGCCTCGATGGTCGGCGGCCCAGCCCTGGATGATGTCGTAGAAGGCATCGTCGCCGGCCTTCTGCCGGATCTTCTGCAGGACCATGGCGCCGCGCTGGTAGACCGGGCTGTCGGAGATGTGCGCTGCGCTCGACGGCTTCGCGGGCGGGTAGGCCCAGATGCTGCTGTCGTCTCCGTTGTAGTAGTCCATGAAGGTCTGCTGGGCGCTCTCGCCGCCGTGGTCCTCCCAGTACAGCCACTCCGCGTAGGTGGCGAAGGCCTCGTTGAGCCACATGTCCTGCCAGGACTTCGGGGTGACCGAGTCGCCGTACCACTGGTGGGCGAGTTCGTGCACGAGGGTGCCGGTGTCCGGGGCGCCGGGGAAGACGGGCCGGTTCTGGGTCTCCAGGGCGTACCCGGCGTCTCCGGGGCGGCCGACGATCGCCCCGGTGGAGGAGAAGGGGTACGGCCCGAAGTTGATCTCCTCCCACCTGATGACGTCGGAGAGCTGCGCGAGCACCTTCTCGCTCGCCTTCGCCTGGGTGGGGTCGACGGCGGTGAGGATCGGCAGTCCGTGCGGGCCGGTGCTGCGGGTGAGGTCGAAGTGGCCGACCGCGACCGTGGCGAGGTAGCTCGCCATGGGCTGTGCGGTGTGCCAGTGCCAGGTCGTACGGCCGCCCTTGGTGGACCGGCCCGCCAACTCGCCGTTGGAGACTGCCTTCAGGCCCTCGGGAACGGTGACGGTGATGTCGTAGGAGGCCTTGTCCGAGGGGTGGTCGTTGCCCGGGAACCAGGTCATGGAGCCGACGGGTTCACCGAGGCCCAGGGCGCCGTCGGCGGTGGGCAGCCAGCCCTCCTTCGAGCCGTCGGGGTCGGTGAGGGTCTGCGGGGTGCCCGAGTAGCGGACGGTGGTGCGGAAGGTCTCGCCCCTGCTCAGGTCGTCGTGCGGGCGGACGGTGAGTTCCTGGCCGGCCCGGTTGAAGAGGGCCGGCCTGCCCTCGACGTCGACCGAGTCGACGTGCAGCCCGGCGAGGTCGAGGTCGAAGGCGGACAGGTCCTGGGTGGCGCGGGCGGTGATGACCGCCGTGCCGGTGAGACGGCGGGTGGCGGGGGTGTAGTCGAGGGTGAGGTCGTAGTGCCCGACGTCGTAGCCGCCGTTGCCGGCCTTCGGGAAATAGGGGTCGCGTACGCCGGAGCCGCCCGGGGTGCCGTGCACACCGCCGTCGCACGCTGTGGCGGTGAGGGCGAGGGCGAGCAGGGCCGCTGCGGCCGGCACAAGGCGCACGGATCTGGACATGTCAGCGATCTTAAGTGCCGGTGTTCGAGTGCCGGTGTTCGAGTGATCCGGGTGTCGTCGGGTTCCTGCCGGGGCGTGACACCATCTCTGACGTGCTCGACATCGGCTACGCCCTCTCCAACCGGTTCCCGGACCCCCCGCAGACCGACTACCGCCGTGCGGACGTCCACGCGCTGCGACACGACCTGTTCTGCGGTGACGTGTATCTCGCGGACACGAAGACGGACCGGGAGCTGTCCACAGCCTGGGGATGGGTGCCGGTGCTGGACTTCGCGTGGGCGCTGTGCGACATCGTGGAGCGGCTGGACCGGGACCCGATGGGCTCCCGCGCCGCCCGGCCGCAGCGCGCGGAGCTGGACTTCACCGAGTCGACCGACCGGATGCTGTTCGAGCGCCGTTTCGGCTGGGTGGACATCGAGGCCGACTGGATGCCGGCCGAGGAGGCACCGCTCACCTTCTCCCACTCCGAACTGCGCCGCGAGGCCCGTGACTTCCTGCACGACCTGATCGCGGACCTCACCGACCTCCACGAGGACCTGGCGGAGAACCCGGCGATCTGGACACTGCAGGCCCGCTTCCCCCGAGTGGCGTAGGCCCCTTCCCCCGAGTGGCGTAGCCCGCTTCTCCCCGAGTGCCGCAGGGCTACTCCACCCGGATCCCCAGCTCCGCCGCCAGCACCGGTGCCAGATCCAGCAGTTGCCCGGTGCTGATCACCGCCCCCGACAGCCGGTCCAGCCCCCGCACGATCTCCAGCGGAGCCGCCCCGCGCAGGTCCACGTCCGTCAGCGTGGCGCTGCCGAAGTCGGCCTCTCTCAGCGCGCAGTCGACGAACTCCACCCGCTCCAGGGTCGCGCCCGCGAAGTCCGGCTCGACCAGCACGCAGGACTCGAAGACGACGTCCTTCAGACGGGACTCGCGCAGATTGAGGTAGTCGATCTTGCCGCCGCGGACCACGACCCGTTCCAGCACGGCGCCGTGCAGCTGCGTGCCGCCCAGCCGGGCGTCGATCAGCTCGACGTCCCGGAACGTGGACTCGGCGAGATGCGTGCCCACGCCGCGCAGCCCGGTCAGGACCGAGTCCAGCACTCTGGCCCGGCCCAGCGCCGTGCCGTCCAACACGCAGCCGGTCAGTGCGCAGTCCATGAACCGGGCGCCCACGCCGTCCTGCCCGGTCAGGTCGGCGTCCCGGAAGTCCAGCCCGTCGTAGTCCCCGTCCGGCACCAACTCCCCGTCCGGCCACGGCCGAAGGGGCGGCAGCCGCAGCTCCGGCCGTCGCGCGCCCTTCACCCCTGCCCGGCCCGCCGCACGGCCGCCCGTCGCTCTCCTCGCCATGCCCCCATGCTGCACCCCACCACTGACAATCGCGCTGACCTGGAAAAACCCGGGCGACGTCACATTCGGGCCCGCCGATCAGTCCTCTTAACGGACCGACAGTCGTCCTCACGAACCAGGTGTCCCGATCCGAGGGAGGGCCCACCTCATGAACGCCCCGAACAGCCGGAACGCACACACGGGTGCAATACGCCCAGATTCGTGGTCTTCTGGCCAGATGAGTATCGGCCGAACGAGTGAAGCCGAGCCCCCTCGACAGGCTCCCGAGGGGACCGATCCGCACCGCTGGTGGGGCCTCGTCATCATCGCCCTCGCCCAGCTGATGGTCGTCCTGGACGCGACGATCGTGAACATCGCGCTCCCCTCCGCCCAGCGCGCCCTGCACATGTCCGACGGCAACCGGCAGTGGGTGATCACCGCCTACACCCTCGCCTTCGGCGGTCTGCTCCTGCTCGGCGGCCGGGTCGCCGACCTCGTCGGACGCAAGCGCACCTTCGTCATCGGACTCATCGGCTTCGCCGTGGCCTCCGCGCTCGGCGGTGCCGCCACCAGCTCCGGCATGCTCTTCGGCGCCCGCGCGCTGCAGGGCGCCTTCGCCGCCGTCCTCGCCCCCTCCGCGCTCTCCCTGCTGACCACGACCTTCACCGACCCCCGCGAACGCGGCAAGGCCTTCGGCATCTACGGCGCCCTCGCCGGCAGCGGCTCGGCGATCGGGTTCATCGTCGGCGGCCTGCTCACCCAGTACCTGAACTGGCGCTGGTGCCTGTACGTCAACGTGCCCATCGCCGTCCTCGCCGTCCTCGGCGCCTTCGCCCTCCTGCACGACCGCCCCGGCCACCGCGAGGCCCGCCTCGACGTGCCCGGCGTGCTGCTGGGCTGCGGCGGCCTCGTCGCGATCGTCTACGGCTTCAGCGAGGCCCAGCCCCGCGGCTGGTCCGACCCCCTGGTCCTCGCCCTCTTCGCGACCGGCGTGGCCCTGCTCACCGCGTTCGTGTGGTGGCAGAACCGCGCCCCGAGCCCCCTGCTCCCGCTGCACATCATCAAGGACCGCAACCGCGCCGGCTGCTTCCTGACCATGATGCTCGCGACGATCGGCATGTTCGGCCTGTTCCTGTTCATGACCTACTACCTGCAGACCATCCTCGGCTACTCGCCGGTCCGGACGGGCCTGGCCTATCTGCCCCTCACCGCGGCGATCATCACCGGCTCCACGCAGATCTCCGCCCGGCTGCTGCACCGGGTGGCCCCGCGCATGCTCATGACCCCCGGCATGATCCTCGCGGCGGGCGGCATGATGCTCCTCACCCGCATGGGGGTCGGCTCCTCCTACACCACCGAGATCCTGCCCGCCCTGCTCCTGATGGGCCTCGGCATGGGCCTGACCTTCATGCCCGTGTTCGCCACCGCGACCTCCGGTGTGGCGCCCCGCGACGCCGGGGTCACCTCCGCGACCGTCAACACCTCACAGCAGGTGGGCGGTTCGATCGGTACGGCACTGCTCAACACCATCGCCACCACCAGCAGCGCCGCCTACATCACCGCCCACCTGCGCACCGGCGCGCCCAAGGCCCTCGTGGTGCCGGCCGGCGTCGTGCACGGCTACACCATCGCCATCTGGTGGGCGGCCGGCGTGCTGCTCCTGGCCGGCTTGACGGCCGGCCTGATGGTCACGGCCAGGGCCCCGGAGCACGCGGCGCCGGCCGACGCCCCGGTACCCGAGTCGGTGACCTGAGGTACCCGAGTCAGTGACCTGACCCCAGCGGGCGCCCGTTCCGTCTCCCGTTCAGTGCCGCCCCGCCACCCGGTCCGCCGCCTTCGCCAGCCGTGAGGACTCCGTGCCGGGGCGGAGGCGTTCCCGCTGGTCGGCGGTGCGATAGGTGGCGTACATGCCGTGCACGCCGAGCCAGCGGAAGGGCTCCGGTTCCCACTTGCGGACCTTGTGGTTGACCCAGGGCAGGTCCGTCAGCTCGGTGCGGCCGCCCTGGCCGGAGTCCCGCTGGACCAGGTCGCGCAGGGTACGGGCGGCCAGGTTGGTGGTGGCGACGCCGGAGCCGACGTACCCGCCGGCCCAGCCGAGGCCCGTCGAGCTGTCGAGCGTCACCGTGGCGCACCAGTCGCGGGGCACCCCCAGCACACCGGACCAGGCGTGCGTCACCCGCACCCCGGCCAGGGCCGGGAAGAAGCGGGTCAGGATCTCGTGCAGGGCCTCGACGGTGGCCGCCTGGGTACGGCCGTCGTTGTCCGTCCTCGACCCGAAGCGGTAGGGAACCCCCCGCCCGCCGAGCGCGATACGGCCGTCGGCGGTGCGCTGGGCGTACACGTAGGCGTGAGCCATGTCGCCGAGGGTCTCGCGGCCGTCCCAGCCGATGGACGCCCACTGTTCCCCGGTCAGCGGCTCGGTGGCGATCATCGAGGAGTTCATCGGGAGCCAGGTGCGCCGCTGGCCCTTCAGGGACGCGGTGAAGCCCTCGGTGCAGCGCAGGACGTACGGGGCGCGGACCGTGCCGTAGGGGGTGACGGCGTGCCGGGGCCGGATCTCGGTCACCGGGGTCGACTCGTGGATCGTGACACCCAGGGCCTCCACCGCCGCCGCGAGGCCCTTGACCAGCTTCACGGGGTGCAGCCGGGCGCCGTGCGGGGTCCAGGTGGAGCCGACCGCGTCGGCGATCCGGATGCGTTCGGCGGTCTCCCGGGCACCGTACAGCTCCCGGTCCTTCTCGCCGTACGACAGCTCATGCTCGTGGAAGGCCTTGAGGCGGGCCAGTTGGGCGGGTGTGGTGGCCACTTCGAGGACGCCGCCGCGGTGGATGTCGGCGTCGATGCCCTCCGCCTCGGCAACCGCGATCACCTCGGCGACGGTGTCGTTCATCGCCTTCTGCAGGCGTACGGCGGCGTCACGGCCGTGCAGCTTCGCGTACCGGTCGCGGCCGGCGATGCCGTTGTAGAGCCAGCCGCCGTTGCGGCCGGAGGCGCCGTAGCCGCAGAACTTCTGCTCCAGCACGGTGATGCGGAGGAAGGGGGCGGCCTTCTTCAGGTAGTACGCGGTCCACAGGCCGGTGTAGCCGCCGCCGATGATCGCGACGTCGGCGGTCGCGTCCCCGGGCAGTGGCTCGCGTACCGCGGGAAGGCCGTCGTCGGCGTACCAGAAGGAGATCCCGCCGTTCACGACACTGCTGTGCGAGCTGCTCATGGCCGGGACGCTAACCCCTGACAGCGCCCGGTGTCTCCTTCGGATTCCATGCTTTTCCGCGGCCTCGGGTGAGCGGATAGCAGGCCAGACCGATCAGGACGGAGACGAAGTGGCCGAGGTCGGTGAAGGTCGGCCCCTCGGCCAGCGGGAGCCCGAAGATCACGAGTACCACCAGCAGGTACGCGTACCGCCACGGCGGGGCGAAGCGGTATGCGAGCACTCCGATGACCCCGGCCAGCGCGTAACTCACGCCCACATCGAGCGTGTTGACGGCCGAGTGCGGGGCCATGCCGTCGCGGATCGCCTTGAGCAGCGCGCCCTCGCTGATCAGCGTGGCGAGCACGTGCGCCAGCGCGCACACGGCGAGCCAGCGGGCGGTACCGAGCCAGCGCTCGACCGGCGCCTGGAACACGGTGTACAGCAGGACGTACGGCAGCCAGCGGCCGCTGTCGATCCACAGCGCGCTGGCCACGAGGACCCGCACCGGGTTGCGGGACAGCTCGTGGATGTTGGTCGACCGCTGCCGCAGGAAGTGGTGCTCGAACGCCGGCGACATCTGGTGCAGCGCGACGGTCGTGACGAACAGGACCGCCAGCCACACATACGTGCCGGGAGCACTGCGGATGTACGCCCATACGCCGCCGAGGCCCCGGAGAATTCGCATGAGCCGATTCACGCACGCCGGTGTCGTCCGGCCCGTGATTGACATCCCCGGCGCTCTCGCCGGTGCGCGGGGCGGGCGTTGTCGCCGCGCTGCCGGCCCTCGCGGCGGGAGGACGGCCGGCCCGTCGGGGAACGCCAGTTGGCGATCGGCCGTCGGTTCCGCAGCCGATTCTGATCAATCCTTTACTTGATTCTCATTGTCCCTGGCCGAAAAGGATCGGCAGCATTCGATGGTCATGGTCAGACCACCCGGTCTCCAACGCCACCACACCAGAAGGGCACTTCCTTGCTCTCAGGCAGACACCGGGCGGCGTCCACCGCCGCCCTGCTGTCCACCACGGCACTCATATCTGCCGGGATGTCCACCGGATGGCTCACCGCCACCGCCTTCGCCGCGCCACCGCCCCACGCGGCCGCCCACATCAAGCACCTGTGCGCGCACGCCACCACCCCGGGCCATGTCGCCTGCCTCGCCGAGGCCCGCACCGACATCGTCCAGCACCTGACCGTCAACCCGGCCACCACACCGTCCGGCTACGGCCCCACGGACCTCCAGAGCGCCTACAACCTGCCGTCGAGCACCGCCGGTTCGGGCCGGACCGTCGCCATCGTCGACGCCATGGACGACCCCAACGCGGAGTCCGACCTGGCCGCCTACCGGTCCCAGTACGGCCTTCCCGCCTGCACCACGGCCAACGGCTGCTTCCACAAGGTGAACCAGACCGGCGGCACCACCTACCCGAGCCCCGACTCGGGCTGGGCCGGCGAGATCTCCCTCGACCTCGACATGGTCAGCGCCGTCTGCCCGCAGTGCCACATCACGCTCGTCGAGGCCTCCTCCTCGAGCCTGAGCGACATCGGCACGGCCGAGAACGAGGCCGTCGCCCTCGGCGCCAAGTACGTCTCCAACTCCTTCGGCGGCACCGAGGACCCGGCCGAGACCACCGCCGACGTCCAGTACTTCAACCACCCCGGCGTCGCCGTCACGGTCAGCGCGGGCGACAGCGACTACGGCGTCGAGTACCCGGCCTCCTCCCCCTACGTCACCGCGGTCGGCGGCACCTCGCTCAGCCGCGCGAGCAACACCCGCGGCTGGAGCGAGTCGGTGTGGTCCAACGACGCCACCCACGGCACCGGCTCCGGCTGCTCCGCCGACGAGGCCAAGCCCACCTGGCAGACCGACACCGGCTGCTCCCACCGCACGGTCGCGGACGTCTCCGCGGTCGCCGACCCGAACACCGGCGTCGCCGTCTACGACACCTACGGCGCCGGCGGCTGGGACGTCTACGGCGGCACCAGCGCCTCCTCGCCCATCATCGCGGCCACCTACGCCCTCGCCGGCACCCCGGCCGCGAACAGCTACCCGTCCACCTACGCCTACGGCCACACCTCGGCCCTGAACGACGTCACCACGGGCAGCAACGGCACCTGCTCCCCGGGCTACCTGTGCACCGCGGGCACCGGCTACGACGGCCCGACCGGCCTCGGTACCCCGAACGGCACCGCCGCCTTCGCCGCCGGCGCGAACACCGTCAACTCGCTCCAGCCCGGCCAGAAGCTGACCTCCGGCCACCGGCTGAGCAGCGCGAACATCACGCTGACCATGGGCAGCGACGGCAACCTGGTCGCCTACCTCAAGACCAACGGCGCCGGCAGCAGCGGCCCGGCGATCTGGTCCACCGGCACCTCCGGCCACTCCGGCGCCTACGCGTTCATGCAGACCGACGGCAACCTGGTCGTCTACTCGAGCACCGGCACCGCCCTGTGGTCCACCCACACCAGCGGCCACTCCGGCGCCTACTTCCTGGTGCAGGACGACGGCAACCTGGTGGTCTACGGCTCCGGCGGCGGCCCGAGCACCGGCGGCTCCCTGTGGTCGGACGGCACCTACGCACGCTCGGCGACGATCGGCTCCGGCCAGAAGCTCACGGGCGGCTGGTGGACGCAGTCCAAGTACACCCGCCTGACGATGCAGCCCGACGGCAACTTCGTGATGTACCGCAAGCACGACGGCAAGGCCATCTGGTCCACCGGCACCTCCGGCCACTCCGGCGCCTACGCGTACATGCAGACCGACGGCAACCTGGTCGTCTACTCGAGCGCCGGCACCGCCCTGTGGTCCACCCACACCAACGGCCACAGCGGCGCGTACGCGGACATGCAGAGCGACGGCAACTTCGTCGTCTACAGCTCCACCGGCGGCCCGGGCAAGGGCGGCGCCCTGTGGGCCAGCAACACCACGTCGTACGTGCCCTGACGCACCTGACCTGAAAACGCCGCTGGCCCGGGGGAAACCCCGGGCCAGCGGCGTTTCGCAGGCGCGTGATCCAATGGGCCCCGGGCGACGAGGGGGTTCGCAGTCATGGGCGCATGGATCGGGGCGGGTGTTCCCCTGCTGATCGGGACGGTCTTCATGGCCGTCGGCCTCGGCATCCTGCGCCGCACACGAAGGCTGCGCCAGGAGGGGGCGATGGCGCACGGAAGGGTCGTCCGGCTGGAGACCCGGCGTGACAGCGACACACACAGCACGATGTACCACCCGGTGGTCCAGTGGGTGACCGGCGACGGCCGGACCGTCGAGGCCGTGTCCTCGATCGGCAGCAACCGGATCGTCTTCCGCCGGGGCGCGGAGGTGACCGTCTTCTACGACCCGGACAAGCCGAAGCGGATGCTCATCGACGGCTACGACGGCGGCGTGCTGGCGGTCGTCTTCTCCGCGGTGGGAGCCGTGTGCCTCGCAGCCTGCCTCCTCGTCGCCGGGTTCCTCATCACCTGAATCATCGGCGCGGCCGGCCGGCCCCGGCCGGATCCAGGATGTCGGCGGTGAGAGATCGCTGACCTTCGGCGAGCAGCTGCCCGCCCTGTCACGGCTGCTCGGCAGAGCGTCCCACCTGGGAGGGAATCCCAGGTGGGAGCCGGTTTTCCAGAGCCCCCTGTCGGATTCGAACCGACGACCTTCGCTTTACAAGAGCGGCGCTCTGACCAGCTGAGCTAAGGAGGCCTGCGCATGGGCGCCCGTGCAGTGTACCCAGGTATCGGCCGGGTCCTGTCGAAAATTTCCGCGAAGTTCACAGTCGCCCAGGTACTGACAGACCAGTGAACGCCAGGTACCGTCCTGAGCCAGTTCGCGCAGTTCACCTGTGTGGACTACACCAACCACCTTCCTACAACGGATCGTCCGGCACGTTCCTGCCGGTAGAAGGGGGCCCATCACCATGGCCACTGTCACGTTCGACAAGGCGACCCGGATCTACCCGGGTTCCACCAAGCCCGCCGTCGACGGTCTCGACATCGCGATCGAGGACGGCGAGTTCCTCGTCCTGGTCGGCCCGTCGGGTTGCGGAAAGTCCACCTCGCTGCGGATGCTCGCGGGCCTGGAGGACGTCAACGCCGGCGCCATCCGCATCGGTGACCGCGACGTCACCCACCTGCCGCCCAAGGACCGGGACATCGCCATGGTGTTCCAGAACTACGCGCTGTACCCGCACATGACGGTCGCCGACAACATGGGCTTCGCGCTCAAGATCGCGGGCGTCAACAAGGCGGAGATCCGGCAGAAGGTCGAGGAGGCCGCGAAGATCCTCGACCTCACCGAGTACCTGGACCGCAAGCCGAAGGCGCTCTCCGGTGGTCAGCGCCAGCGTGTCGCCATGGGCCGCGCCATCGTGCGTGAGCCGCAGGTCTTCCTCATGGACGAGCCGCTGTCCAACCTGGACGCCAAGCTCCGCGTGTCCACCCGTACGCAGATCGCGTCGCTGCAGCGCCGCCTCGGCATCACAACGGTCTACGTCACCCACGACCAGGTCGAGGCCATGACGATGGGCGACCGGGTCGCCGTGCTCAAGGACGGTCTGCTGCAGCAGGTCGACTCGCCGCGCAACATGTACGACAAGCCCGCGAACCTCTTCGTCGCCGGCTTCATCGGCTCCCCGGCCATGAACCTGGTCGAGGTCCCGATCACCGACGGCGGCGTGAAGTTCGGCAACAGCGTCGTGCCGGTCAACCGGGAGGCGCTGAAGGCCGCCAGCGACAAGGGTGACCGCACGGTGACGGTCGGCGTCCGGCCCGAGCACTTCGACGTGGTCGAGCTGGGCGGCGGTGCGGCCGCCTCCCTGACGAAGGACAGCGCGGACGCGCCGGCCGGTCTCGCGGTCTCCGTGAACGTGGTCGAGGAACTGGGCGCCGACGGCTACGTGTACGGCACCGCCGAGGTCGGCGGCGAGGTCAAGGACCTGGTCGTCCGCGTCAACGGCCGCCAGGTCCCGGAGAAGGGCTCCACGCTGCACGTGGTGCCGCGGCCGGGCGAGACCCACGTGTTCTCGACGTCCACGGGTGAGCGTCTCTCCGACTGAGCAGCGCGTTTGTACCGAGGTTGACGAAAGGGGCCCCCGCGGATGCCGCGGGGGCCCCTTTCGGGTCGTTCGCGGGCCTGCGCATACCCCGGCACAGCGATCATTTCGGGCGGGCCACGTCAACCCCTTACCCAGAAAGTGGCACCTCTTCATCCCCCGAAGGGGTGACTAAATGTCGCCAAATCATTACCCCGCGCTACCCTCACACGCGTGAAGCACTCCACCACCCCACAGACGCGACGCGGCCACCGGGGCGGCCCTGCCCGCCGGATCGGCCGCACTCTCGCCCTCGTCCTGCCCGTCGTCCTGGTGCTCTCCGGGACCCTCGCGGTGACCCGGGTCAACTGGACGGGGAGCCCCTCCAGCTCGGCGCTGACCGCCTCGGACGTCTCCTCGGCGGAGGTCTCCACCAAGACGGTCTCCCGCGCCCCGCAGGACGTGCTCCGCGACCAGCTGATGGGCGAGCTGCAGGAGGAGAACCCGGGCGTCGTCCTCACCCACCTCCAGCAGGCCGTGACCGAGCACCCCTCGCTGGCCGAGCACTGCTCCGGCATCGCGCGCGCCCTGGGGCAGCTCGCGGTGCGCATCTACGGCGCCTCGCGCGCCCAGTCCTACGCCCGCCCGGTGTGCGACACGTCGTTCGCCTCGGGCGTGCTCGCCGCGCACAGCTGAAAGCCGCACAGCCGGCCTCAGCGCACAGCCGGCCTCAGCGCACGGCTGAGTGCCCCGCACAGCTGAGTGCCGGGTGCGCCCGGACGTCGGTGACGCCTCCTTCGGGTACCGGTTCCTCCCCCTTCAGGGGCCGTCGAGGAAACGGCTCCCCAAGGAGCGCGTCGCTGCCGGCCGGCCCGAGCGGGGCGCCACGTACAGTGCGGTCATGACCCATCCCAACGCCGCGTCGCGCCCCACTCAAGCCGTGGTCCTGGCCGGTGGCCAGGGCTCCCGGCTGCGTCCCTACACCGATGACCGGCCCAAGCCGATGGTCGAGATCCCCGGCACGGGCACGCCGATCATCGGCCACCAGCTGACCTGGCTCGCCGAGGAAGGCGTGACCGACGTGGTGGTCTCCTGCGGCCATCTCGCCGAGGTCCTGCAGAAGTGGCTGGACTCCGCCGACCTGCCCGTCTCCGTGACCACCGTGGTCGAGACGGAGCCCCTCGGCCGCGGTGGCGGCCTCAAGTACGCCGCCGCGCATCTGCCCCGCCCCGACCGGCCCTGGTATGCCACCAACGGCGACATCTGGACCCGTTTCTCGCTGCGGGACATGGCCGACTTCCACACCGAGCGGGATTCCGTCGCGACCCTGGCCCTGGCCCGGCCGCGTATCCCCTGGGGTGCGGTGCGGACCGACGGGTTCGGGCACATCACCGACTTCATCGAGGCCCCGCCATCGACGTTCGAGATCAACGCGGGTGTGTACGTCTTCTCCCCCGAGTTCGCGGAGTTGCTGCCCGAGCGGGGGGATCACGAGCGGACGACGTTTCCGGGGCTGGCCCGGGAGCGGAAGCTGTTCGGGTTCCCGATTCCGCAGGGGGCGTACTGGCGGGCGATCGACACGGCGAAGGACCTGACGGAGGCGGCCAAGGAACTGGCGGCCCTGGGCCGTTAGCCGTCTGCGGGTGAGTTTCCGCCACAGCATCGAACCCCACAGCATCGATCCACAGCATCGAAAAGGCCCCGTACCTCCGCGGTACGGGGCCCTCTCCTGTCTCGTGCGTGTCTCGTGCGTCAGCCCAGCAGGCCGCCCACCAGGCCCTGCTCGCCGGAGGACGAGGAGCCGCCGGAGCCGGAGGAGCCGCCCGAGCCGGACGTGCCGCCGGTGCTCGTCGGGCCCGCCGTGGTGCTCGGGGCGCCGCCCGTCGGGGAGGACTGGCGGGGCGGGGTCTGGCCCATGGTGCCCTGGGTCTGGCTGGGGGTCGTGGTCGTACCGCCGGCCGTGCGGGTGGCGCCCGGGGTGCTCGCGGAGGGGCTCACGCCGGCCGTGGCGCCGCCCGTGGGCGAGCTGGACGCCGCCGGGGTCCGCTGGTGCCGTTTGCCGGGTCCCTGCGGGAGCGGGGAGCCGGGGAGGTTGTTGCGGGGGGCCTCGCCGGGGCCGGGGACGACGACGCGGCTGGAGTCGCGTACGGCGCCGCCGAGCAGGGAGCCGACGAGCAGGGTGAGGCCGGCGGTGACGGCCGTGATCAGAACCCCGCGGCGCAGGACGTAGCGGCGCAGGTCCCAGATGTCGGCGCGGGGGCCGAGGCGGCGCCAGGCACCGGCGGCGAGGCGGCCGTCCACGGAGTAGACGGGGGCGCCGGCGATGATCAGCGGGGACCAGGCGGCCATGTAGATGATGTCGGGGGCGTCGTAGGCGGGGACCGTCTTCCAGCTGACGGTGACGATCAGGGCGGCGGACAGCAGGGCGCCCACGACCGCGGCGACGCGCTGCCAGCAGCCGAGGACGGTCAGGACGCCGACGACCACCTGGAGGAAGGCGATGACCAGCCCGGAGCCGACGGGGTGGTGCAGGGCGAACTGGCGCAGCGGCTCGGCGACCTCCCAGGGGTGCAGGGTGTTGAGCCACTTGACCATCGAGCCGCGCTTGCCGCCGTCGAAGTAGAGCGGGTCGCACAGCTTGCCCATGCCGGCGTAGCTGGAGATGAAGCCGAGGAAGATGCGGAGCGGGAGGAGGACGACGCCGAGGTTCATCCGGCGGCCGGGGTAGTAGGCGTGCCGGGCCGGGTCGTCCCCCTGACGGCGGGCGGGGCGCGGGGCGTCGGGGTCGGAGGGGTCGGCGTACTCGTCGTAGTCGTCGTACTCGTCGTAGCGGCTGTGGCCGTCGGGGTCGTGGCCGTCGTACGGCTCGAAGTCGGCGTACGGGTAGGGGGGTTCGTCGTAGGCGCCGCCGACGGTGCGCATGTGCGGCAGCAGGCGGGTGCCGTCGGCGGCGTCGGGGGCCGTGCGCTGGTGGCCCACGACCGGGGTCTCGACGGTCTGTTCCAGGTTGTCGTAGCCGTCGCCGTAGTCGGTCCCGACGCGTGGGATGACCCGGGTGGCGCCGGGCTCGGGCTCCTCGGCGTGGCGGACGCTGCTGCCCCGCACGGCCTGGAGGAGCCGGTGGGCGCCGGTGTCGTCGGGGGCGGACTTGCCGCTCCACACGACGGGGCGGCGGCGCCCGGCGGCGGCGCCCGGCCGGCCCACCGCGCCCACGACGGGCATCCGGGCGGGGTCCTGGGCGGCGCTCAGATGCCGGGCGATCCGCGGGGATTGGGTGCGCCTCGCCGATGCGCCCAGCTGCACGCGGAAGCTGGCGTGATTGACGATGACCTGCGCCGGATCGCTCGGCACCTTCACCATGCTCAGCGCGGGAGCCTCGTCGGACCCGGACTGGAATCCCGACGAGCGTCCCCCCGTGGGTGTGCGGGGTGTTCTGGTGTCCACACTCATCTAACCGAGCGACGTGGTGTTAGGACACTGCTTGGACCGGGCGGATGTGTCCGGACCCCGTCAAAGCGGGCTCTCACGCCACATGGACGCCAGAATTACCCCGCAAGGGTGAAATTCCGGACGGGTGTTCAGTCCCGTCGGCGCGCCGATACATCAGCCGCGCCTGCGCGACCTCAGCTGCGCCTGCGCGCCGCCTCGTACAGGACGATCCCCGCCGCCACACCCGCGTTCAGCGACTCCGCGCCACCGGGCATCGGAATGCGGACACGGAAGTCGCAGGTCTCGCCGACCAGGCGGGACAGGCCCTTGCCCTCGCTGCCGACGACGATGACGACCGGGCCGTCCAGGGCCTGGAGGTCGCCGAGTTCGACCTCGCCGTCCGCCGCCAGGCCCACGACCGTGAGGCCGGCCTTCTTGTACGCCTCCAGGGCACGGGTGAGGTTGGTGGCGCGGGCGACCGGGGTGCGGGCGGCCGTGCCGGCGGAGGTCTTCCAGGCGCCGGCGGTCATGCCGGCCGAGCGGCGCTCGGGGACGACGACGCCGTGGCCGCCGAAGGCGGAGACGGAGCGGACGACCGCGCCGAGGTTGCGCGGGTCGGTGACGCCGTCCAGGGCGACGATCAGCGGGTCCTCGGACTCGTCGTAGGCGGCCTCGGTCAGGTCCTCGGGGTGCGCGTACTCGTACGGCGGGACCTGCAGGACGAGGCCCTGGTGGTTGAGGCCGTTCGTCATGCGGTCCAGCTCGGGGCGGGGCGCCTCCATGAGGTTGATGCCGCCGCGCTCGGCCGCGAGCTGAAGCGCCTCGCGCACCCGCTCGTCGTTGTCGATGAACTGCTGGACGTAGAGCGTGGAGGCGGGGACGCCCTCGCGCAGTGCCTCGACCACCGGGTTACGGCCCACGACCAGCTCGGAGGGCGACTTGCCGCTGCCCCGGCGCTGCTGCGGGCGGCCCTGGGCGCGGCGGGCCTTGGCCTGGGCGGCGCGCTGCTTGGCGTGCCCCTTGCGCATCTCGGCGGGCGGGGTCGGGCCCTTGCCCTCCAGGCCCCGGCGCCGCTTGCCGCCGCTGCCGACCTGCGCGCCCTTCTTGCCGGACATGCGGCGGTTGTTCGCGGCCATGACCTACCTGTTCTCTGCGTTCCCTGCGGGATAAGTGTGCGTACGTCTATGCAGTGTGCCGCCCGGGGGGCCGGGCGGCACAATCGATCAAGGGTCGGGGCCTACCGGGACCCGAGGGTCCAGCGCGGGCCCTGCGGGCTGTCCTCGATGACCAGACCCGACTGGTTCAGCTGGTCGCGGATGGCGTCGGCGGTGGCCCAGTCCTTGCGGGCGCGGGCGGACTCGCGCTGGTCGAGGACGAGCCGTACGAGGCTGTCGACCACGCCGTGCAGGTCTTCGCCCTGGTCGGACTCCCCCGCCCACTGCTCGTCGAGCGGGTCGAGGCCGAGGACGCCGAGCATGGCGCGCACCTCGGCGAGGCGGGCGACGGCGGCGTCCTTGTCGTCGGCGGCCAGCGCGCTGTTGCCCTGCCGGACGGTGGTGTGCACGACGGCGAGGGCCTGCGGGACGCCCAGGTCGTCGTCCATCGCCTCGGCGAAGGCGGGCGGGACCTCGGCGGCCGGCTCCACGGTCTTCCCGGCGAGTTCGGTCACGCGCTGGACGAAGCCCTCGATCCGCGCGAACGCCGACTCGGCCTCGCGCAGCGACTCCTCGCTGTACTCGATCATCGAGCGGTAGTGCGGGGTGCCGAGGTAGTAGCGCAGCACGATGGGCCGCCACTGCCTAACCATCTCGCTCACCAGCACGCTGTTGCCGAGCGACTTGGACATCTTGTCGCCGGCCATGGTGACCCAGGCGTTGTGCACCCAGTACTGCGCGAAGTCGTCGCCGTAGGCCTTGGCCTGGGCGATCTCGTTCTCGTGGTGCGGGAAGATCAGGTCGAGGCCGCCGCCGTGGATGTCGAAGGCGGTGCCCAGGTACTTGTGGGCCATCGCCGAGCACTCCAGGTGCCAGCCGGGGCGCCCCTGTCCCCAGGGGGTGGGCCACGTCGGCTCGCCCGGCTTCGCCGCCTTCCACATGGCGAAGTCGCGCGGGTCCCGCTTGCCGGTCTCGCCCTCGCCGGACGGCTGGAGCAGGTTGTCGAGCTCCTGCCGGGACAGCTGGAGGTACTGGGGGAAGGACCGTACGTCGAAGTAGACGTTGCCGTCGGCCGCGTAGGCGTGTCCGCGGTCGATGAGACGCTGCATCATCTCGACCATCTCGGTGATGTGGCCGGTGGCGCGCGGCTCGTAGGTCGGCGGCAGGCAGCCGAGGGCGGTGTAGCCCTCGTTGAAGGCGCGTTCGTTCTCGTACCCGATCGACCACCAGGGCCGGCCCTGCTCATGGGCCTTGGCGATGATCTTGTCGTCGATGTCCGTGACGTTCCTGACGAACGTCACGTCATAGCCGCGGTAGGTGAACCAGCGGCGCATGATGTCGAAGTTGAGGCCCGACCGGATGTGCCCGATGTGGGGTGCCGCCTGCACGGTGGCGCCACACAGGTAGATCGAGACACAGCCCGGCGTGAGCGGGGTGAAGTCACGGATCTGCCGGGCGCTGGTGTCGTACAGGCGAATGGTCACCACTCCAGAGTAGTGGGCGCGGGGTGGTGCCCAGTGCCGCACGCCTCAGAACATGCCCACGACCTTCTCCGGCGTGATCCTGACGATCACGCGATCGGCGTCGTTGACGGAGGCGGGGTTGCCCCGCCCGACAGCGGGCTCCGCCCGCGGGCCGCGTACTTCCAGCCGGTACACCACACACCCAGCCCAGCCCACCAACCCCAACC
>NZ_JBSFIH010000029.1:0-59279 GCF_053597455.1 Streptomyces sp. NPDC001393 | reverse complement strand
ACACCACACACCCAGCCCAGCCCACCAACCCCAACCACCCGGACCACACCGGACGACGCGCTCTCAGAACATCCCGACGACCCTCTCCGGGGTGACCCTCACGATCACACGGTCGGCGTCGTTGACCGAGGCGGGGTTGAACTCCGCGTACTGCTTGCCGGTGTACTTCAGGGACAGTTCGTCGATCAGTTCCTTGGCGCCCTGCGTGCCGAGCTCCGCGGTGCCCCGGATCTCGGCGTAGACGTACGGCATCTCGGGGTCCTGGACGACGACGCTGACCCGGGGGTCGCGGTCGAGGTTCTTCTTCTTGCGGCGGTCGACGGTCGTGGAGAACAGGATCTGGTCACCGTCCCGCTTCACCCACACCGGGGACATCTGCGGGCGGCCGTCGGGCTGGATCGTGCCGACCACGATGAATACGGGACCGTCGAGCAGGGACTTGAGCCGGTCGGGCAGGGTGGCGGGCATGGGTGCCTCCTTAAGTCGGCGGTGACTCTCCGGGTACCCTCGCACGCTCTCCGCTCACCCGCACCACGGGAATCCCCGCGCCGGACTCAGGCGGTACGGACCACCAGCGCCGTCGCGATCGCCATCAGGCCCTCCTCCCGGCCCGGGAAGCCGAGGCCGTCCGTCGTGGCGCCGGAGACGGAGACGGGCGCGCCGACCGCCTCGGAGAGGATCTTCTGGGCCTCGTCCCGGCGCTTGCCGATCTTCGGGCGGGGGCCGACCACCTGGACGGCGATGTTGCCGATGGTGAAGCCGGCCTCGCGGACGATCCGGGCCGCCTCCGTCAGGAGCGTCACGCCCGAGGCGCCGGACCACTCGGGGCGGCCGGTGCCGAAGTGCCGGCCCAGGTCACCGAGGCCCGCGGCGGAGAAGAGGGCGTTGCAGGCGGCGTGGGCGACGACGTCCGCGTCGGAGTGGCCGGCCAGGCCGGTCCCCTCGCCCTCCCATTTCAGGCCCGCGCACCACAGCTCGCGGCCCTCCTCGAAGGCGTGGATGTCGGTGCCGATGCCCACCTGGGGGAGGATCAGCGGCTGCTCAGAAGCCATCGTTCAGCCTCCTGCGGGCCAGGACCGCCTCGGCGAGGACCAGGTCGAGGGGGCGGGTGACCTTGAAGGCCTCCTCGTGCCCGGCGACGGTCACGACGGGCAGGCCTAGCTGTTCGACCATGCTCGCGTCGTCCGTGACGTCGTCGCTGACGGTCTCGTGGGCGCGGATCAGGGTCGCCCGGTCGAAGCCCTGGGGCGTCTGGACGGCGCGCAGGCGGGCGCGCTCCGGGGTGGCCACCACCGGCTCCGGGTCGCCGGGGGCGGCCGCGGGCTCGACCTCCTTGACGGTGTCGGCGAGCCCGATCGCGGGGACGACGGCGGGGGCGCCCGCGCGTACGGCCTCGATGACGGCGTCGACCGTGTCGACCGGGACGAGCGGGCGGGCCGCGTCGTGGACGAGGACGATGCCGTACTCGGGGGGAAGCGCGCCGAGGCCGAGACCGACCGATTCCTGGCGGCTGTCCCCGCCGGGGACGACCAGGAAGTCGGTGCGCTCGGGCAGGGCGTGCGCGTCGAGCAGGGACTTGACCTCGGCGGCGCCGTCCGGCGGGGCGACGACGATCACCAGGGAGACATGGCGGGACGCGGCGAGCGCGCGGACCGCGTGGATGAGCATGGGCGTGCCGTTCAGCGCGCGGAGTGCCTTGGGGGCGCCCGGACCGAGGCGCACGCCCCGGCCGGCGGCGGGAATCACGGCGGCGACGGGGGTCAGCGCGGGCGAAGGGCGCGATTCGTCAGACATCGGTTCCTGTCAGGTTTGTGTGCTCGACCTAGGTGGGTATGGCCTGGAGGAGTGCCGGGCGCGACGCCTTGACCGGACCCTTTCCGTGACCCTGGTCGAGCCATCCGCCCGGGCCCGGCACATCAAGTATCGGGGGGCCGATCCACCGGTTTCACCGAGGAACACCCTTTGCGGGGCCCTGCGGGTATGCGGGTATGAACATGCCGCAGCGCCCGGCGACATGGTCCGTGTCATCGGGCACCGCGGCATTTCACTGTGCTGAACGTGCTGAGCGTGTCGGAAGCGAGGGTTCGCCGCCGTGGCGCGTCAGGAGGCGAGCACCTCGTCGAGCAGGGCCTCGGCCTTGTCCTCGTTCGTGTTCTCCGCGAGAGCCAGCTCGCTCACCAGGATCTGGCGGGCCTTGGCGAGCATGCGCTTCTCACCGGCGGAGAGCCCTCGCTCGCGCTCGCGACGCCACAGGTCACGCACGACTTCCGCGACCTTGATGACATCGCCGGAGGCGAGCTTCTCCAGGTTTGCCTTGTAACGACGCGACCAGTTCGTGGGCTCCTCGGCGTACGGCGCGCGCAGCACCTCGAAGACCCGGTCCAGCCCGTCCTGACCGACCACATCACGCACGCCCACGAACTCAGCATTGTCCGCTGGCACACGTACCGTCAGGTCACCCTGGGCGACCTTCAGCACCAAGTAGGTCTTGTCCACGCCTTTGATCTGGCGAGTTTCGATGGCCTCGATCAGCGCGGCCCCGTGATGGGGATAGACCACGGTGTCGCCAACCTTGAACGTCATGTGACAGGTACCCCTTCCGTGGCTATCCAGGGTAACACGGATACGGCGTCTTCTGAATGGCGTTTTCGCAGGTCAGGGCATATCTCGGGGCTTGACAACTGCGACAGGAACGTGCTGCGAGGGGCCCGCGGAAGCGGGAATTCGCAGGTCGGAGGGGCTCTTCGGGCGGGGTGAAACGCGTACGTTACACACTCCGCGAGCCGTCTCCAAGTGGATGAACGTCCCGATTTGTCCGCCTCCAAGCGTACGACTTCCGCTACTCCGTTCGGTGTGCCGGGACCGATCCGGGCCGATTCCGGAATTGATCAACGGCTGCCGGGAGGGGTGTCGCGTGATCAATATCGAGGCGGTCATCGGGAGGTCGCCGAGAGGGTCGCGCATTCCTTCACGGAAATTTTGCGAGCGCTTATGTGAATGGCGGACGAGCGCCCGGCAAAGTGACCGGAGAGTCACATGTGACAGGAGTGACGAAGGGCGAGCGGTACCCCCAGCCGGAGGGAAGCAGGGCGCTTGGGGAGGGTCGGGTGCGATGGCCCAGGAACGGCTCGGTAACCTAAGGCCGCTGACAGACACTTAGGGTGGCTTTATAAGGGGAGCCGCCCGCGCGTTCAAGGAGTTGCCGCCGCCGTGAGCAGCAGCCTTCGACGCGGCGCCCTCGCCGCCTCCGCCATCGTCTTCTCGATCGCCTCGCTCGCCGCCTGTGGTGCCGGCAACGGTTCGCAGACCCTGGAGGTCAAGCCGGACAACGCGGCGACCACGGTTGGCAACATCAAGGTCCAGAACGCCCTGGTCATCACCCAGCCCGACCTGAAGTCGACGGGTCCGGCGGTGGTCTCCGCGACCCTGTTCAACCAGGGCAGCACGGACGAGACGCTGCAGTCGATCACCATCCAGGGCAGCACCGAGACCGTGAAGCTGACCCCGGCCAAGGGCGGCAGCCTGACCGTCCCGGCGCACGGCTCCCTGATCCTCGGCGGCCAGGGCAACGGCTCCGCCGAGATCCCCAGCGGCCGCGCGTCCGTCCAGGACGGCAACGCCCAGCCGATCACCTTCACCTTCAGCAAGACCGGTGCCGTGAGCCTGCGCGCCTTCGTAGTGCCGGCCACCAGCTACTTCGACAAGTGGGGCCCGAGCCAGATCCCGTCCGTCCCGGCGACGACCTCCCCGGCCCCGGGCGCCACCGCCTCCGGCAGCGCCAAGCCGCACAAGCACGGCAAGGCCAGCCCGTCGGCGACCGCGAGCAACACCGCGACGACCGGCACGGGCGCGACCCCGGGCAACTCCGCCTCCCCGTCGACCGCCGGCCACTGAGCACGAGCCGCTGAGCCGCCGCACGCACGAGGGCGGCACCCCAGCAGGGGGGTGCCGCCCTTCGTCGTACGGCCGGTGGACCGCTGCGTACGACTACGCCTCCGCGTACGGCTTACGGCTTTGCGGCTTACGGCTCGAACTTGTAGCCCAGACCTCGCACCGTCACCAGGTAACGCGGGGCGCCCGGGTCCGGTTCGATCTTGGCGCGGAGGCGCTTGACGTGGACGTCGAGGGTCTTGGTGTCGCCCACGTAGTCGGCGCCCCAGACGCGGTCGATCAGCTGCATGCGGGTCAGGACGCGGCCCGCGTTGCGCAGGAGCATCTCCAGCAGGTCGAACTCCTTCAGGGGGAGGTCGACCTTGGAGCCGGAGACGGTGACCACGTGGCGGTCGACGTCCATGCGGACCGGGCCCGCCTCCAGCGCGGCCGGGGCGACCTCCTCCGGCTCGCCGCGGCGGCGCAGCACCGCGCGGATGCGGGCGACCAGCTCGCGGGAGGAGAAGGGCTTGGTGACGTAGTCGTCGGCTCCTATCTCCAGGCCGACGACCTTGTCGATCTCGCTGTCCTTGGCCGTCACCATGATCACGGGGACGTTGGAGCGGCCGCGCAGCTGGCGGCACACCTCCGTGCCGGGCAGCCCCGGCAGCATCAGGTCGAGGAGGACGAGGTCGGCGCCGTTGCGCTCGAACTCGTCGAGTCCGTCGGGGCCGGTCGCCGCCACGGCGACCTCGAAGCCCTCCTTGCGGAGCATGTACGACAGGGCGTCGGAGAAGGACTCCTCGTCCTCGACGACGAGCACTCGGGTCACGGAAGGACCTCCGGGGCGGGAAGCGGTTCGTACGGGGATGACTCGGGGGCGCCGCCGTCCTCGTCTTCTTCGTCGAGGTCGGGGTGCTGTTGTGCACGGTCGCGGGCCGCACCCGCCTCCGGCAGCCTGAGGGTGAACGTGGAGCCCTGGCCTTCGGCGCTCCACACCGTGACCTCCCCGCCGTGCGAGGCGACCACGTGCTTGACGATCGCGAGACCCAGACCGGTGCCGCCGGTGGCCCGCGAGCGGGCCGGGTCCACGCGGTAGAAGCGCTCGAAGATGCGCTCCTTGTCCTTGTCGGAGATGCCGATGCCCTGGTCCGTCACGGCGAGCTCGATCATGTCGCCACCGGGTGCGTTGACCCGGCGGGCGGCGATGCCGACGCGGGTGCGGGCCGGGGAGTAGTTCACGGCGTTCTCGACCAGGTTGCCGAGGGCCGCCGCGAGCTGGCCGCGGTTGCCCCAGACGTGCAGGTCGGCGGTGCCGCCCGCGGCCATGGTGATCTGCTTGGTGCCGGCCTGGTGGCGGCAGCGGTCCATGGCCTCGGCGACCAGCTCGTCCACGCGGACGGGCTCGGCGTCCTCCAGCGGGTCGTCGTTCTGCACCCGGGAGAGGTCGATCAGCTCCTGGACCAGGTTGGTCAGCCGGGTCGCCTCGATCTGCATGCGGCCCGCGAAGCGCTGCACGGCCTCGGGGTCGTCGGAGGCGTCCATGACCGCCTCGGACAGGAGGGAGAGCGCACCGACGGGCGTCTTCAGCTCATGGCTGACGTTCGCCACGAAGTCGCGTCGTACGGCCTCGATCCTCCTGGCCTCGGTCAGGTCCTCGACCAGCAGCAGGACCAGGCGGGAGCCGAGCGGGGCCACGCGCGCGGAGACGGCGAGGGCCTCGCCGCGTCCGGTGCCGCGCCGGGGCAGGTCCAGCTCGACCTGCCGTATCTCTCCGTCGCGTCTGGTGTCCCGGGCCATCTGCAGCATGGGCTCGATGGCGAGCTTGCCGCCGCGGACCAGCCCGAGGGCGTAGGCGGCGGAGCTGGCCTTGACCACGGCGTCTGCCTCGTCGAGGACGACGGCCGAGGAACGGAGCACGGACAGTACGGTGTCCACGCCCGGCGGGAGTACGGGATCGGTGTGCAAAGAAGTCCTGGTAGGTCGCTTCTGGTCGCGTTCGCTCCAACGGAACGCCAGCATGGCGATGACACCGGTGAGCACCCCGGCGATCGCTGCCGCTGCGGCGACCGCCGCGTTCACGTCCATGCATCCAGGTTAAGCAGGGCCTACGACATGACCACAGCCGTCGAGGTGGGACCTCGGACACTCGTCGCCCAGAGTTCACCTTGGAGCCAGTGTTGGTTCATTTGGGGTGGCGGAAACGGACGCGTGCGGGGCAGAACGTGGGAGCGTGGGGACCAAGCACACCTATGAGAGGGAACCCTGATGCGGGACGCGTACCACGAGGAACTTGACTCGATCGGCGACGGTCTGGTGGAGATGGCCCGGCTGGTCGGGTCGGCGATCGGGCGCGCCACGACCGCCATGCTGGACGCCGACCTCAAGCTGGCCGAGAGCGTGATCGAGGCCGACCAGAAGGTCGACGAGCTCCAGCACGACCTGGAGGCCCGGGCCATAGCCCTGCTCGCCCGGCAGCAGCCGGTGGCGACCGACCTGCGGATCGTCGTCACCTCGCTGCGCATGTCCGCCGACCTGGAGCGGTCCGGCGACCTCGCCCAGCACGTGGCGAAGCTGGCCCGGCTGCGCTTCCCCGAGCGCGCGGTGCCGCGCGACCTGCACGCCACGATCCTGGAGATGGGCCAGCTCGCGCAGCGCCTGATGGCGAAGGCGGCCGAGGTGATCATCACCAAGGACGTCGACCTCGCGCTGCAGCTGGAGCAGGACGACGACGAGATGGACCTGCTGCACCGCACGCTGTTCCAGCACCTGATCGACGAGCGCTGGAAGCACGGCATCGAGACGGCGGTGGACGTCACCCTGCTGGGCCGGTACTACGAGCGGTACGCCGACCACGCCGTGGCCGTCGCCAAGCGCGTCGTCTACCTGGTCACGGGCGAGCACGCGGACGAGCTCCAGCCGGATATCCAGCCGGTGACCGGGGTCGAGGGCGCGTAACCCTCCGGGGCGCGCGGGCGGGTTTCGCCGAGCCTCGGCTCCAGGGCTGCTCCGGCGCCGGCGCCGGGCGGGGTCCCGGTCGCTCGCCGGCGTCTGCCGGCCCCCACCGGGTGCCACTGAGGGGCGGCCCTCGCGCGGCCGCCCGCGGTGCTTGCAGAGGCTTGCCAGGTGGTGTCGGGGCTTGCCAGTCGTGTCGGGGCTTGCGCAGGGGCTGCAGGGTGGTTTCGGGGGCGCGTGGGCGCCTCCGTGCGCCGTTGATGCGCCCAGGCATCCGGGCATGAAATAGGCGAGGGCACCCCTGCCCCAGCGTCTAGGAGGGACCCATGGCCGAATCCCCCAGCACCACGCCCGACCCCACGCAGGAGCGCGAGAGCGACCAGCCCGCCGAGACCAGGAGCCTTCCGTTGATCGGCGCGTGCGGCTGCGGCTCCGGCTGCGGTTGCGGGTGCCAGTCGGGCGCCCCCTGCCAGTGCGGCTGAGGAGCCGTACGACGTCGTAGGGCCGGTGTGGACGCGATTCACACCGGCCTTTCACATCGGCCTTTCACATCGGCGGCCTCCGGTTGGTCCAGTCCGGCGGGCGGGGCCGGTCCCGGCCCGGGATGCTGGGAGGACTATGGCCCGAGAACCAACGCATGTGGCGGTCGTCTCCGACTGCCCCCTCCTCCTGCACGGCCTGATCCGCGTCGTCGACAGCGCGCCGGAGCTGCAGCGGCTGCTCTCGGCGGGCAGGAACGGCGCGGCGCCGCACGAGGTCGGCGAGGCGGACGTGGTCCTGCTCAATCTGCGCGTCCCGGTCCGTGAGGTCTGCGACCTGGTGGCCCGGCTGCACCGGAAAGGCCGCCGGGTGGTCGTGCTGTCGGCCGCCGCGACGCAGACCGACCTCGTGCTGCTGATCGAGGCCGGGGCCCGGGGATATGTGAATCAGTGGGCGGGCGAGAAGGAGCTGCTGACCGCGCTGCGTACCGTCGCCTCCGGCCGCAGCTATTTCTCCACCAGCTTTTTCGGCGACCTCGATGTGCACAAGAATCCGCCCCGTATCACCGACCGGGAACAGCAGATTCTCCGACTCGTCGCGAACGGTGCCACGGACCGCGAAATCGCCGCCGAATTGAATATCAGCCAGCACACCGTGCATTCCCATCTGGACCGGCTGAGCAGCAAGACCGGGTACCGCCGCCGGGCCGATCTCACGCGTCTCGCGCTCAGGCGGGGAATGGCGGCCGTGGAGCCCGCCGAGGAGGGGTAGTTCTCCCCACACCGGCTGGGTGATTCTGCCTCTGGAGCTTCCGCGGACCGGCAGCGATCCTCGAGTACGTCCGTGTGAAACGACACCAGGGTTTGGGACTATGGACAACAAACTCAGGAAGATCTGTGTCGCGGCGACGGCCTCCTCCTGCCTGGCGGCCGGTGCCTGGGGCATTTCGACAACCGACGCCGGTGCGACGTCGAAGGCACCCTCTCCCGCGCCCACGGCCAAGGTCATCAAGTGCTACCGGACGCAAAAGAATCCGAAGAAGATCGTCTGCTACCAGGTCAAGAAGCGGCACGAGCACCACAACGGCCGCGACGTCATCGTGATCATCCTGGTGGAGGTTCCCACACCGAAGAATCCCCCGGCCGTCATCGTCGTACCGTCGCTGCCGAAGCCGATCACGACGTCGCCGGCACCGACCACGACCTCCCCGAAGCCGACCCCGACCCCACCCACGACGAGCCCCACGACGAGCCCCACCACAAGCCCGACCACCGGGGCGCCGACCACCGCACCGACCACCGGTGGTGCGACCACCAGCCCGCCGAGCACCGGGTCGCCGACCGGCGGCGCCACGCAGACCGGAGCGCCCACCGCAACCGAGACCGGAGGCGCGAACACCGGAGCGCCCACCGCACCGGGGACCGGTGGCGCCACCACCGGAGGCGGCGAGACCGTGACACCGACCAGCAGCTGAGCACCCAAGCAAAATGCCCCTGACCTGCGCCGAAAAACGCAGGTCAGGGACATGATCGCGGGCTCAACCAAACAGCTCCAGTCCATTCCAGCTGCGTTCGCCGCCCGCCGCCCACGCATCCAGTAGCCGCCGGGCCTCGGTCTCAGGGGCGGCCAGCCAGACAGTCTGTGAGCCGCCGTGTGTCGGCACGCCGGCCTCATCCCAGTCGATCCGGCCCTCGCTGCAGCATGCGCACAGCATGTGGAAGCTGCTCGCCGGCTCGGCGCCGAAGTCCTGCGCGAAGAATGAAGCCACCAAGGCATCGACGTCGGATGCATCCGCTGCGTTTACGGTCGCATGCAGCGTCGGCAGCGAAGAGGGCTCGAAGAGCAGCAATTCGTCGAAGACAGCAACGCTCTGGCCGTTGTACGTCCGCTCGCCAGTCGGCTCCCCATCGTGCACGACGATCTCGCCGAAGCGACGGCCTTTCGTGGCAGGGACGTTCATCACGCGTCCTCGCGTCGGGCAGAGTCGCTGGATCCAGACCACCTCGCGCTCGCCACCCGTGTCCAGTCGCACGCACGCCGGGCCAAAGGCGCCGTTGATCTCCCCCTCGCCCGCCGGCATCGGGATCCCGAAGCCCTCCCAAGCGTCACGGGCGGTCGCCCAGTCACGCTGGATTGTTGCAGCGACCCCCAGGTTCCAGAACGCCGGGTCCTGCTCGCCACGCGGCGAGCGGGCGGCAGCCTCACGGCCGAGTTCGTAGGCCTTTGCCCAGTTACGCAGAAACTTGTACGCCAGTGCTGCGTCGTACCACCACGCCGCGCTGGGGCCCTCGTCCGGGTAGTGAGCAAGGATCTGCTCGTACAGCTCGGCGGAACGCAGCCACTCCTTCGCATCCCACATCTCGCGAGCCCGTTCCAGCAGCAGCTTCGCCTCGGACTTCTCCACGCCCCTGCCCCTCCCTCCCCGACCTCTTCGTCCCGAAGCAACTCGGGTGAGCGCTCGGCACTACCGTGGTTCGTACGCCGTGGTCACCGGGATCGCTCCCAGCAACTGATGTCCGCACGTCTTCGCTCCCGCCATAAGGGTCCCCGGGTAGAAGCCCCGCGTGGCGCCCGACGGGTAGTCGACGGTCATCTCCAACTTGCGGGTGGTGTTGCCGGGAAGGTTGCCGAGGACGGCATCACCGCCCACCCACAGTGCGGTAGACGCCTTCGTCGCCGGATACCAGGTCATGATCATGTGGTGCCACGACCCGCCGTTGTACTTCCACCAGACGGTTGGTGCCGCGCCCTTGTGGCTGCTGGGCGCCGCCATCTCGTAGTCGAAGAGCACTCCCGACAGCGGCGCCGGCTTGGCGTTGCGCACGGTGGTGTAGGTGACCAGGTTCTGCCCGGCCTTCGTGGAGATCGGCTCATCGGACCCGTTGCCCGAACCGGTGATCTCGCCAAACGCACAGGTCGGCTTAACACTGAGGGATGCCGTCGGCGCGGCTTGAGCTGTGCCGGGCAGCAGGGCCACCACGCTCATTCCCGTCGCCGCAGCCGCGATTCCCCACCTGAAGAGCTTCACGAGTCCCCTCCCGCTTCGCGCCGTGCCATCACGAGCGCGAGCAGATCTTACGATCATTTCCAGCCGCGCCGGCACCCGTCGACCTGCGGCGGGGCGGTGTAGCAACCCTGCCGCGCGCGTGGCCAGTCCCCGCTGTTCCCCGTCGTTCCAGGACCGTCGGGGGCGCACTCCGGGGTCTGGGTGCCGCCCACATCGTCTGGGGCCTGGTCGTGCTGTGGGGCTCGTGCGCGTCAACAACGTTCGGACCGGAGGGGATCGGCCAGCGCTGCCCCGTGAAAATGCCCCTGAGCCGCGCCATCTGCGCAGCTCAGGGGCATGAACACGTAATCTACTTCTTCTTGCCCTGGTTCTTGACCGCCTCGATCGCCGCTGCGGCCGCCTCGGGGTCGAGGTATGTGCCGCCGGGGGTGACCGGCTTGAAGTCGGCGTCGAGTTCGTAGACGAGCGGGATGCCCGTCGGGATGTTCAGGCCCGCGATGTCGGCGTCGGAGATGCCGTCCAGGTGCTTGACCAGGGCGCGCAGCGAGTTGCCGTGGGCCGCGACCAGGACCGTGCGGCCGGCCAGGAGGTCGGGGACGATGCCGTCGTACCAGTAGGGGAGCATCCGGACGACGACGTCCTTCAGGCACTCCGTGTTGGGGCGCAGCTCCGGCGGGATGGTCGCGTAGCGGGCGTCGTGCGCCTGGGAGAACTCGGAGTCGTCCGCGAGCGGGGGCGGCGGGGTGTCGTAGGAGCGGCGCCAGAGCATGAACTGCTCCTCGCCGAACTCGGCCAGCGTGGCCGCCTTGTCCTTGCCCTGGAGGGCGCCGTAGTGGCGCTCGTTCAGGCGCCAGCTGCGGTGGACCGGGATCCAGTGGCGGTCCGCGGCCTCGAGGGCCAGCTGGGCCGTGCGGATCGCGCGCTTCTGGAGGGACGTGTGGACCACGTCGGGCAGGAGGTCGGCGTCCTTCAGGAGCTCGCCACCGCGGACTGCCTCCTTCTCGCCCTTCTCGTTGAGGTTGACGTCCACCCAGCCGGTGAACAGGTTCTTCGCGTTCCACTCGCTCTCGCCGTGGCGGAGGAGGATCAGCTTGTACGGTGCGTCGGCCATGGGACAGAGCGTAATCCACGCGTTCGGGGCGTCGCCCGGCCCGACCGGTGGGTGGACCGTTGACGGCGTCTGTTAATTGAGTGGCCGGCGAAAGACCCCATCTGTAAGTTGTGCTTGCCGTGCGAGCCACTTACCACTGGGGGTCCTGTCATGTTCGCCACCCGTCTCCGACGTGCCGCCCGGGAGAGCGTCTCCGGGCTACCCCGCGAGTTCTGGTGGCTGTGGACCAGCACCCTCGTCAACCGGCTCGGCGCGTTCGTGGCCACCTTCATGGCCCTCTACCTCACCCTCGACCGCGGCTACTCCGCCTCGTACGCCGGTCTCGTCGCCTCGCTGCACGGGCTGGGCGGGGTCGTCTCCTCGCTGGGGGGCGGGGTGATGGCCGACCGGCTCGGCAGGCGGCCGACGCTGCTCATCGCCCAGTCGGCGACGGCCGCCTCCGTCGCGGTGCTCGGCTTCATGACGAGCCCCGTCACCATCGCCGCCGTCGCCTTCCTCGTCGGCATGGCCTCCAACGCCTCCCGGCCCGCCGTACAGGCGATGATGGCCGACATCGTCCGGCCCGAGGACCGGCTGCGGGCGTTCTCGCTGAACTACTGGGCGATCAACCTCGGGTTCGCCGTCTCCTCCATGGCCGCCGGGTTCGTCGCCGAGTTCAGCTATCTCGCGGGCTTCCTCATCGAGGCCGGGATGACCCTGGCCTGCGCGCTCGTGGTCTTCCTCAAGGTGCCCGAATCCCGGCCGCCGGCGCAGGTGAAGGAGAAGGACGGCGCCGTCAGCCTCGGGACCGTGCTGCGGGACGGGCGGTACATGGCCGTCGTCGGGCTGTCCTTCCTGGTCGCCCTCGTCTTCCAGCAGGGGTCCGTGGGGCTGCCGGTGGCCATGGGACGGGCCGGGTTCTCGCCCGCCGACTACGGCCTCGCCATCGCCGTCAACGGCATCCTGATCGTCGCCCTGCAGATCCCGGTCACCCGGTTCATCGAGCACCGCGACCCGCGCACCCTGCTGGTCGCCTCCTCGCTGCTCGCCGGCTACGGCTTCGGGCTCACCGCGTTCGCCGGATCGGTCGGCGTCTTCATGGTCACCGTGTGCGTGTGGACCCTCGCCGAGATCGTCAACGCCCCGACCCAGACCGGACTCGTCGTCCGGCTGTCCCCCGTGCACGGACGCGGCCGCTACCAGGGCGTCTACACACTGTCCTGGTCCGTCGCCGGACTCGTCGCCCCGCTGATGTCCGGCGCGGTCATCGACCGGCTGGGCGCGGCGTGGCTGTGGGGCATGTGCGCCGCGGTGGGCACGGCCGCCGGGCTGGGGTACGGGCTGCTCATGCGCGGCCTGCCGAAGGAGAGCGTGGCGGCCCCGGCAGGGCAGCGGCAGCCGCGCGCGTCCGAGCAGGCCGCCTGAGCCGCCGGACACCAAGCCGCGCGGACATCGAGTCGCGTGGACACCGGGCCGCTGGGGCGTCCGCGCGCAGAGCACGATCACCGCGGGGAAGACCCCCGCCCCGCACCGCGGGCATCGCGATGCGGGGCGGGGAGGGAAGAACGGACCAGCGGTCAGCGGGAGTCGGCGCGATCGAAAATGCCCCCCACCTTGCCGAAGCCGGACGAGTCCTTGCCGAAGCCGGACGAGTCCTGGCCGGCGCCGGGTGAGGCGTGGGAGGAGTTCCCGAAAGCGCCTTGGGCGTTGCCCATGACGCTGCCCATCCCCATGTCGTCGTTGTCGTCGGCGAGGGCCTGGGCCGCGCCTCCCAGCAGAACGGTACCGGCGAGAGCGATGGCGGCCAGCACGGCAGGTGCACGCATAAGCGTCTCCTTCGGTCGGTTTGTGGTCGCCAGAGGTATGCCGCCGGCCCACGGACCGGAAGCGCCGACGTACGCACAAGCACCCGAATAGGCGCCGCACATGGCCCTACCCGCGTAAGGGCTTGGAGAAGACATGACCTAGCCCCCCACCTGGGACTTCTCCACCGGCAGGGGGCTGGGTACGGCGATCGGGGCGGTTCAGCGCCCTCAGAAGGCGAGGTCGATGCCGATCTGGTGGGACTGGCCGAGGGCGCCCAGCACCTGGCCCTGGACGGCGCCGAGCTGGGACAGCGCGTCGGCGGTGCTCAGGGTCGTGGAGTCGGCGGTGAGGCTGGCCTCGGGGCTCAGGCCACCGGAGACGGCGTCGAGCTCGGCGTCGGTGATCTCGAGGGTCTGGATCTGGTGAGCGGCGTTCATGGTGAAACTGCCCTTCGCATGGGTGGTCCACAAGGTCCAAGGGGAAGCGGCCCGCTGGGGACAGACGGTGGGCCGCCGACCGCAGGCGTGCGCCAGCCCTTTCAGGACACCTGGCGCGATCCCGGCGGTGCGAGCGATCAAACCACGGAGCGTGCGGGGCATCCAGTCAACCGCCGTTCACACCCCGTCAGTTGGCTGCCCCGGGTGACTCATCCGTGCGGGGACGGTCACGCGTTGGGGCCAGTTCCTCCACATGCCGGGCCGCACAGGCGCGGCACAGCTCTTGCCTGCGCCGCGCCGACCGGGACATCTCCACACCAACGGAACCCGCACCACCCGTGGTTGCGGACGCGGTGTGCAGATTCCGTTCACGGATGGATCCGCGGCCCGGGCAGCGCTCGTCCAGGCGGACGTCCGGGCGAGTCCACCCCGAGAGGCCGGTGACGTAGGTCACGCTCTGCCCCGTCACATCTCCCCGGCGGGATCCGTCAGGCAGGTGTAGCCGACGAAAAACCACACGGGAGCACCGGGAGCACACCATGGACGCTCGTCTGAACCTCTTCACCAACCCTGTCACCGGGAAGTTCTTCAAGTTCATCAACTCGGCGGGGAAGGTGGTCACCGACTCCCCCCTGCCGGCCGCGACGCAGGAGCTGGTGAAGATCCGGGCCAGCCAGATCAACGGGTGCGCGATGTGCACCGACATGCACACCAAGGACGCGGCCGCCGCCGGGGAGACGGCGCAGCGGCTGCACCTGGTCGCCACCTGGCGGGAGGCCAAGGTGTTCAGCGAGGCCGAGCGGGCCGCGCTGGAGCTGACCGAGCAGGGCACCCGCATCGCCGACGCGGCCGGCGGCGTCCCGGACGAGGTCTGGGCGAACGCCGCCAAGCACTACGACGAGGACCAGCTCGCCGCGCTCGTCGCGCTGATCGCCCTGATCAACGCGTACAACCGCGTCAACGTCATCGTCCAGCAGCCCGCCGGCGACTACCAGCCCGGCATGTTCGACTGACCGGCGGCACACCCCTCACGGGTGCATCCGCGCACCCTTGAGGACCTTGTCCACACCGGTCCGCGGGCCGTACACCGCCAGCCCCACCAGGTCCAGCTCCGCCGTCGGTACGGCCCGCACCGCCGCGCGGTTGTCGCGGTCGTTGCCCGTGGCGAACAGGTCCGAGGTGAAGACGGCACGGGGCAGGGCGCGGCTCAGCGCCCTGCCGTGGGCCGCCTTCAGGGTCTCCTTCGAGCCCTCGAAGACCAGCACCGGCTGGCGGAACATGGGGAGGTACGACACCCCGTCCGCATCCTCGTACGGCTCGCCGATCACCTCGGGAACCGTCGCGCCCAGGCCGCTGACCAGGAACGCGGTGACGTTGAGCCGCTGCCAGGGCTCCAGGTCCGCGCGCAGCAGCACGGCGATCTTCGTGTCGAAACGGATGGGTTCAGCGCTCATGGAACTCATGGAATGAGACTGCCGCCCGCCGTCCGGCGCGGTCTTGTACGTTCTTTGCGTGGCCGCCGACCAGCCCGAAGTCTCCGCCTGGCGCCCGCGCGTCCCGGGTGTCGTGGAGGTCTTCCACGCCCACTTCACCGAGTACGCCTACCCGATGCACGTCCACGACGCCTGGACGCTGCTCATCGTGGACGACGGGGCCGTACGGTACGACCTCGACCGGCACGAGCACGGCACCCCGCACGACACGGTCACCCTGCTCCCGCCGCACGTGCCGCACAACGGCTCCCCGGCCACCCCGGACGGCTTCCGCAAGCGGGTCGTCTACCTCGACAGCAGCCGTCTCGGCGAGGATCTCATCGGGCCCGCCGTCGACACGCCCGACCTGCGGGACCCGGTGCTGCGGCGGCGCGTCGGGCAGCTGCACTCCGCTCTCGCCCGGCCCGGTGACGAACTGGAGGCGGAGAGCAGGCTGGTCCTGGTCGGGGAGCGGCTGCACGGCCATCTGCGGCGACGGACCGACGCACCGGCGCATCGCCCGGATCCCGCTCTCGCCCGTTCGCTGCGCGAGCTGCTCGACGCCCGGGTGGTCGAGGGCGTCTCGCTGGCGCAGGCCGCGCGGCTGCTGCACGCCCATCCCGCCCATCTGGTGCGGGCGTTCAGCGGGGCCTACGGCATCGCCCCGCACCAGTACCTGATGTCCCGGCGGGTCGGGCGGGCGCGGCGGCTGCTGCTGGACGGGCTGGTGCCGGGCGAGGTGGCCCCGGCCACCGGGTTCTGCGACCAGGCCCATCTCACCCGGCACTTCAAGAAGCTGGTGGGAGTGACGCCCGGGCGTTACCGCAGCAGCTCGCGCTGAGCGTCGTACAGGTTGCGCGGGCGTACGGCGTCCGTGGTGCCGTACAGCTCCAGGCGGGAGTGCAGGTCTCCGGCGAAGTCGGGCACGTCGATCTGGTCGAACTCGGTCACCGTGTTCAGGCCGACGGTGGCCGAGTACGGCGCCAGGCCGTCGATCTTCATCAGGCCCGCGCGGCCGTTGGTGACCCGGATGTTCCAGTGGGTGAAGCGGGCGCCGAAGAGCGGGCCCGCGTTGGCGTCCCCGCCGTGGCGGCCGTTGTTGTTCACCGTGATGTCCGTGCGGACGTCGGCGAAGGGCAGGCCGCGGTGGCTGTCGAAGGTGCCCATCTCCATCCTGCCGCGCGACCAGACGTTGTACGAGGAGAGTCCTTCGACGTTGATGCCGTGCAGCTGGGTGTTGGGCGGGGCCGGGACCGTGCGCTGTGCGATGGTGAAGTCCTCGATCAGGTTGTCGTGGGAGCCCTCGCGGCAGAAGTACGGGTGGTGCGAACCGCGGCCGGTGACGCGCGTGCGGCGCAGGGTGCAGGCGGAGGCGGCGACCAGGCCGAAGCCATTGTCGACGTTCGTCACCGTGACGTCGTCCACCCAGCAGTCGTAGGCGCACTGCAGGACCACACCGTTGTAGCCCTTGTCGAGCAGGTGCGGGGACTGCGGGGTCTCGACCGCCTCCAGGGTCACCCCCTCGACCCCCGACCCGGTCAACTCGGGTACGTGGGTGGTCAGTTGCGGGTTCCACTCGGGGCGTACGTCGAGCGGGAGGGGGCGTTCGAGGGTGACCCGGCGGCCCCGGACGCGGGTGATGCGCACCGGCCACTCGTAGGGGACGTACGACAGCAGCTTGGTCTTGTCGTCCCAGGAGTACGACGCCGGTCCCGGGCCGCCGCCCGCCATGTGCTGGAGCAGGGTGTGCGCGGGGTCGTCGGCCAGGCGGAGGAGGACGAGGCGGCCGGGGTGCAGCCCGGCCGGATCGGCGACGGTGACCGTCCACGAGCCCTGCCGGGCCGGTTCCACCGCCGTCAGCGGCGTCCACTCGTCCCGCCTGTTGCCGGTCCAGCCCTCGAAGGGCCAGGCACGGGACCGGATCGCGGCCACCAGGGAGTCCCAACGCGCCCTCGGCGCCAGCCAGATCAGGCCGCCGGCCCAGGACCAGGCGGACTTGTCGCCGCCGTAACGGGAGCCGTAGGCGCCGATCAGTTCGGTGAGGGACTTCGTCGCGTACAGGGTCGTACGGCCGCTGCCTGCGCCGCGCAGGACGACGCCCGAGTCGCCGATGCGGATCAGGCCGTCGATGCGGAAGGTGCCGGGCGGGATGGTGACCGTGCCACCGCCGGCCCGTCCGGCGGCGGCGATGGCACGGTTGATCGCGGGGGCGCAGTCGGTGGTGCCGTCGGGTACGGCGCCGTACTCGGTGACGTCGGCGACGAACCGCCCGGGGCTTCGGGGGCCACATCCGGCCCGGCCTATGTACGGGATCTGCGGGTGGGTGAAGGGAGTGCGGACGAACTCCTTCCAGAGGGAGGGCACTTCGGTGCGTTCGGCCGCTGCCGCCCTGCCGGTCGCCGCGCCGAGCGCCACGGCCGTGGCCCCCGCCAGCAGGGTCCGTCTCGTGAGGTGCGTGCTGCTCATGTCCACCCGCCCCTTCATATTCATGTATATGAATGACGTTCAGGATTGCGTCGGCCGTGAGCATGCCACTGCCCCTGTCGGTGACGGAAGGGGTCGTACGGAAGTCAGTCCGCAGGGCGGTCGATCAGGTGCCTGAACGCGTCCAGGTTGCGCGTGGACTCGCCCCGGGACACGCGCCAGGCGTACTCCTTGCGGATGGAGGAGGCGAAGCCCAGCTCCAGGAGGGTGTTGAAGGCGCCGTCGGCCGCCTCCAGGACCTGGCCGAGGAGGCGGTCGATCTCGTCGGGAGTGACGGAGGCGAGGGGCAGGCGGGCGGTGACGTAGACGTCGCCGAGGCGGTCGACGGCGTAACTCACGCCGTACAGCTTGAGGTTGCGCTCCAGGAGCCAGCGGTGGACGCCCGCCTCGTTCTCGTCGGGGTGGCGGACGACGAAGGCGTTCAGGGAGAGGGAGTGACGGCCCACCAGGAAGGAGACGGTCGTGGTGAGCTTGCGGGTGCCGGGGAGCTTGACCACGTAGTTTCCGGGCTCGGGGCTCTCCCACTCCAGCTCGGCGTCCTTCAGGACGCCTTCCAGCACCTGCCCGACCGCCTTCTCGCCATCACCCATGGTGGGAGCGTACGCGACGGCGGTGGGAGTGGGTCGCGGCCGCGTAGACGTCCGCGGTCTCGGCGGCCGCCCGGTCCCAGCCGAAGGACTGCGCATGCCGGGCGGCCGCCTCGCCCATGCTCGCCGGCAGGGACGGCTCGTCGGCGAAACGGCGCAGCACGCGCGCGTAGTCGGCGGGACGGTGGCCGTGGACCAGGAAGCCGGTCTCGCCGTCGCGCACGGCCACCGGCAGTCCGCCGACCGAGGCCGCGAGCACCGGCGTGCCGGCCGCCTGCGCCTCTATCGCGACCAGCCCGAAGGACTCGCTGTAGGACGGCATGACCAGCACGGACGCGGCCCGGAACCAGTCCGCGAGCTGCTCCTGCCCGACGGGGGGACGGAAACGGACCACGTCCGCGATGCCCAGCCGCGCCGCCAGCTTCTGCAGCCCCTCCGGCTTGGCGAGCCCGCTGCCGCTCGGGCCGCCGACGACCGGGACGAGGATGCGGGAGCGGAGCTCGGGGCGCTCCTGAAGCAGCACCGCCACCGCGCGCAGCAGGATGTCCGGGGCCTTGAGGGGCTGGATGCGGCCCGCGAAGAGCGGGATCAGGGCGTCCTGGGGCAGGCCGAGGCGGGCGCGGGCGGCGGCGCGGCCGTCGCCGGGGCGGAAGCGGTCGAGGTTGACGCCCGGGTGGACGACGGCGACCTTCCCGGGATCGGCGGAGTAGTGCCGTACCAGCTCGTCGGCCTCCTCCGCCGTGTTGGCGATGAGCCGGTCGGCGGCGGCCACGATCTGGGTCTCGCCGATGACGCGGGCGGCGGGCTCCGGGGTGTCGCCGTCGGCCAGGTTGGCGTTCTTGACCTTGGCCATGGTGTGCATGGCGTGCACCAGGGGCACGCCCCAGCGCTGGGCGGCGAGCCAGCCGACGTGGCCGGAGAGCCAGTAGTGGGAGTGGACGAGGTCGTAGTAGCCGGGGCGGTGACCGGCCCAGGCCTGCATCACGCCGTGCGTGAACGCGCACAGCTGGGCCGGCAGGTCCTCCTTGGCGAGGCCCTCGTAGGGGCCGGCGTCGACGTGCCGGACGAGGACGCCGGGGGCCAGCTCGACCGTGGGCGCGAGGCCGCCCGCCGTGGCCCGGGTGAAGATCTCGACCTCGATGCCCAGCGCGGCCAGCCGCTGGGCCAGCTCCACGATGTAGACGTTCATCCCGCCGGCGTCGCCGGTGCCGGGCTGGTGGAGCGGGGAGGTGTGCACGGAGAGCATGGCGACGCGGCGGGGCCTGCGGTGCAGTCGTAGCCGTGAGGCGGCCGACGGGGAGCGTCGCCCGAGCCTGCTGACGTACTGGCTCACCTGGCGGTCCTCTCCTTGCAGCGGGCATGCCGGACGGAGGACCGGTCTCGCCCTCCGAGGGGTCCAACAGTTGCCGGGGGCGTGCCATTTCCCGATCACGGGGCTTTACTCAACCATTACCTGCGACCATCACCCACGATCGATCAACCGTTCGACGCCCGCTGTGGGGCGCGCCCCCGCTTACTCTCGTATGCATGACAGCCCGCGCACCGTCCCGACCCGTGGGAAATGTGACGCGCGGGACCACCAACCCCAACCGGCTCCGCCGCATGGACCGCTGGATAGCAGCGACCCACGGCGGCGAACTCCGGCGCGCCGGGGACCCCCTGGCCATCGACCTCGGCTACGGCGCCGCCCCCTGGACCGCCGTGGAACTGCTCGGCCGGCTGCGAACCGCCGCGCCGCGCGCCCGCGTCGTCGGCATCGAGATCGAACCCGAGCGGGTCGCGGCGGCGAAGACGTACGAGCGGGAGGGGCTGACCTTCCGGCACGGCGGCTTCGAGGTGCCGGTGCCGGGGCGGCCCCAGCTCATCCGGGCCGCCAATGTGCTGCGCCAGTACGACGAGGCCGAGGTCGCCGCCGTCTGGGCACGGCTGTGCGCGCGGCTCGCCCCGGCCGACGGCGGCTCGCGCGGCGGACTGCTGGTCGAGGGCACATGCGACGAGATCGGGCGGCGGCACGTCTGGGTGGCGCTCGGCCCGGAGGGCCCGCGGACCGTCACCTTCGCCACCCGGCTGGGCTCGCTGGAGCGGCCCTCCGACCTCGCCGAGCGGCTGCCGAAGGCGCTGATCCACCGGAACGTCCCCGGCGAACCGGTGCACGCCTTCCTGCGCGACTTCGACCGCGCCTGGGCCGCCGCGGCGCCCTACGCCTCCTACGGCGCCCGGCAGCGCTGGCTGCGCGCGGTGCGGGACCTGAGAGCCGACTGGCCGGTGGCGGACGGCCCGGCGCGCTGGCGGCAGGGTGAAGTGACGGTGACGTGGGCGGCATTGGCGCCCCGGAGCTGACAACACCCGTTCGGGGGCGGTGAGACGGAACGAACTCCGTGCGCCGTTCGTCACATGGGCGGGGAGATGGTCACGCCGGGGCGGATGCGGGGGGACTCCTCTGCGGGGGGAACTCCTCTGCCGGGGGGAACTCCTCACTGCGCCGCCTGCCTCTGTCGTTTTGTGGCGCAACGTGGCACCATCCCCCAGACATCGTAAGTTACTGACGGTAAATCAGCTTTGGGGGAATGTGTGATGGGCTGGGGCAAGCGCAGCATCCTCTCGGCCGCCGTGACCGTGGTCTGCGCGGTGACCGTGCTGGCAGCGCCCGGTACGGCCTTCGCCGCCCCGGCACCCACGCCGGGCACCTCCCCGTCTCCCACCCCGAGCACCTCCCCGACTCCCCCGCCGAGCAAGGATCTCGAGAAGGTTCGCGAGAAGCTCGACCAGCTCTACCACGCGGCGGCCGTCGCCACCGACGCCTACAACGCGGCCGAGGAGAAGGCGAAGCAGCAGTCCGCCCAGATCGTCGCGCTGGCCAAGAAGATCGACGAGGGGCAGCAGAGGCTCGCCAGGCTCCAGGACCAGGCGGGCGCGGCCGCCCGCGAGCAGTACCGCACCGGCGGCATCCCGCCCACCGCCCAGTTCCTGCTCAGCGACGACCCCGGGCAGGTCCTGGACGGGGCCGGGCTGGTGCTCCAGGGCCAGCGGGCGACGCGGTCGCTGATGAGCGAACTGACCAGTACGCAGCAGCAGTTGCAGGCGTACGCCGACGACGCCGCGGCGCAGTGGCAGAAGCTGGACGCCGAGCGCACGGCCAAGGCCGCCGCCCAGAGGAAGATCCAGCAGCAGATCTCCGCCGCCCAGAAGCTCGAGTCCGAGCTGGAGAAGAAGGACCGGGAGCGACTGGCGCAGCTGGAGGACCAGGCCGCGCTGAAGGCGCAGACGCAGTGGCTGGACACCGGCATCCTCAAGAGGATCCACGCAGCAGCGTCCGCGCAGGGCGAGAAGGCGGTCGCGTTCGCCACCGCCCAGCTCGGCAAGCCCTATGTGTGGGGCGCCGAGGGCCCCGCGTCCTACGACTGCTCCGGCCTGACCTCCCAGGCCTGGGCGGCGGCCGGCCACCCCATCCCGCGCACCTCGCAGGAGCAGTGGCAGCAGCTCAAGCACGTCGACATCAAGGACATGCGCCCCGGCGACCTCATCATCTACTTCGACGACGCCAGCCATGTCGCCATCTACGTCGGCGACGGCGCGATCATCCAGGCCCCGCGCCCCGGGCGGACCGTGACGGTCGCGGGCGCCGGTTCGATGCCGATCCTGGGGGTCGTACGACCGGACGCGTAGGCCTCCGGCGGGGGCACGGCGGATCGAACACAGCCCCGCGCGCCTTGGGGAATCCTCGTGACGCACGCCATACACGTCCCCATACGTCCCCCGGTACGCGCCGCCTGTGTGCTCGTGACCCACGTCATGTGACCCACCGCACCGCCAACCGCCGCCCAAACCCCGGCCGGACGTGAGCTTCGTCATCCCCTGTGGCGGGGCGGCCTGTCCAACTGTCGTACGGAACGCGGCATATGACAGCGGCCTGCACGCGAGCGACGCGGCTCACACCATTCCATCGGGGCGGCAGCACCCGCTATGGTCCCCGTCGGTGGCTTCGAGACCCTCGACGCCCACCACGCCCTCGGGGGGAGGGAAGGAACCCAGGACGATGCCCGTACCCGTACCGCGGCAGCGAGCGATCCCGGCCGTGGAGAGTGGTCAGGCGCAGGCCGCTTCCGCAGCAGGCGGCCCCCTCAAGGAAGAGGCCCACCACGACGCCATGCCCACCAACGGCACCGGCGCCACTCTCACCCTGCTGCTGATCGAGGACGATCCGGCCGGTTCGCCGATCGTGCCCGACCTGCTGGACTCGGCCGGCAAGCCGATCCGTGTCCGTACCGCCCGCAACCTCACCGAGGCCGAGCGGCTGCTCACCGACGACGTCCACTGCATCCTGCTGGACCTGGCCCTCCCGGCGCCGGGCGGCCGCGACGCCGACGACGAGCTGGCCGTGCTCAAGCACGTGCTCCGGCTCGCGCCCCGGCATGCCGTGCTCGCCCTGACCGCCTCCGGCGACGCCGAGCGCGGCGCCGAGGCCGTGCGCGTGGGCGCGCAGGACTACCTCTTCCGGGACGAGCTGGACGGCCGGCTGCTCAGCCGCGCCATTCGCTACGCCGTGGAGCGGAAACGTTCCGACACGGCCGAGCGGCGCCTGGCCGAGGGCAAGCTGCGCGCGCAGGAGAACCGCCGCCTGGAGCGCGGCCTGCTGCCCACCCCGCTGCTGGAGGGCTCCTCGCTGCGCTTCGCCGCCCGCTACCGCCCCGGCCGCTCCCGTGCGCTGCTCGGCGGCGACTTCTACGACGCCGTCCGCACCCCGGACGGCACCGTGCACGCCATGATCGGCGACGTCTGCGGCCACGGCCCGGACGAGGCCGCACTCGGCGTGGAGCTGCGCATCGCCTGGCGGGCGCTGACGCTGGCCGGCCTGTGCGGGGACGAGCTGCTCGGCACCCTGCAGCAGGTGCTGGAGCACGAGCGGGCCGACGAGGAGATCTTCGCGACCCTGTGCACAGTGGACATCGCACCCGACGGCCGCAGCGCGGGCCTGTGCCTGGCCGGCCACCCGGCCCCGCTGCTCGCCCGCCCCGGCCGCCAGGCCCGGCTGCTGCCGTACGACAACAACGGCCCCGCCCTCGGCCTGCTGCCCGGCGCCCGCTGGCCGCGGATGCAGGTGGAGCTGGGTTCCGAGTGGAGCCTGATGCTCTACACCGACGGCCTCATCGAGGGCCGGGTCGGCGCGGGCGGCGAAAGGCTGGGCCAGGACGGGATGGTGTCGATGATCCGCCGCCAGCTCTCCGAGGGTCTGCGGGGGGAGGAGCTGCTGCGGGCGGCGGTCAGTGAGGTGCGGGAGCTCAATGGTGGGGAGCTGACCGACGACGTCGCCGTGGTGCTGTTGGACCGGGCGCCGTAGGGGTCTCGCCGTAGGGGGTGCTTCGCCGTCGCCGGGTGCGGGTCCGTTGTGGCTGGTCGCGCCCACGCGGCGGAGCCGCATATCGAACACAGCCCCGCGCCCCTTGGGTAGGAACGCGCACCCGGTATCGGCTAGCGGCCCCCGTTGTACGGGCCGTAAGGACCGTCGCTGCTGCTCCCGCGTCCCCGGCGGCGGAAACCCTTCCCGCCCGAGACCTGCTGCAGCGCGGGGCGTACGTCCACGAAGAAGACGATCGTCGCCACCAGGCCCGCGAGCTGCAGGAACAGCATGGGCACGAAGAGGTTCACGGCGACCGCGATGCCGAGGATGATCAGCCAGAAGCCCTTGTTCTGCTTGTCCGCGGCACGGTACGCGTCCTCGCGGAAGATCGCGGCCATCACGAACGCCACGATGGCGAGCGCCAGCATGGCGGTGAAGATCAGCCACATCACTCCGCCGACTGCCGTCATCAGCACAATGCCCACCACCCGAGTCGAGTCGTCCGTACTGCCACCGTACCCGTACAACGGGCCGGACACCCCCAAGGTGCCCGGCCCGCTGTCATCCCGTTGTGCTCCCGGCGCTGCCGCTCACTTGGCCGGCGGCGTCGCCTTCTTCGCGGTGGTGGACTTGCGGGGGGCCGGCGCCTTCTTCGCCACCGGCTTCTTCTCGGCGGACTCGGCCTGGGCCTCGGCCGGCTTCGGCTCGGCCTGGGCCTGCTCCGGCCTGCCCTCGACCGCGATCGCGAAGTCCTCGATCTCCTCGGCGGCCTCGCCCCGCCAGCTCTTCACGGCCTGCTCGCCGTGCTCGGCGACCTTCTCGTAGGTCTCGCGGGCCTTGACGGCGTACTCGGCGGCGACGCCGACGCCGCGCAGGGCGAGGTCCTGGGCCTGCTCGCCCAGCTTCTTGAAGTCGACGTCGAGGGTGCCGAGGAACTCGTTGACCTTGGTCTGGAGGGTCTCCTGCGCCTCCTTGGCCCGGGCGGCGGCCTTCTCCTGCACGGCCTTGGGGTCGGTGTTGCGCACGGCCTCGATGCGGGCCGGCGCCTCGGCGCGCAGCTGCTCGACCAGGGCGGGCACCTTCTTGGCCTGCTGGAGGGCGAGGTCGGCGGTGCCGGCGGCGAAGTAGAGCGGAGTCGGGTCGCTGAGGGTCTTGCGCAGGTCGTCGGTGATGGCCATGGTGATCTGGTCCTCCCGGATTCGCGTTCGGCTGAGGTTGGTGTGGTCCGCGGTGGGAGCCGGCGCCCTGGTCCGGTTATCCGGCCGTCCGCCGCGGGCCTGCATCGGCATCGTGTCCGCCGGCCGTGCCCGTGCCGGGCACGGCGGTGCCGTCGGTGTCCGCTCCCTGCGCGCCGTCCTCGTCGACGGCGGGCTCGCCGACCCCGAATCCGTTCTCCTTGCGGAAGGACTCGTAGATCTGGAGCAGCACCTGCTTCTGCCGCTCGTTGAGCGAGGGATCGGCGAGGATGACCGCCCTGGTCTCCACGTCGTCCCGGTCCCGCTCGGCGTCGAGGATCCCGGCGCGGACGTACAGCGTCTCGGCGGAGATGCGCAGGGCCTTGGCGACCTGCTGGAGCACCTCCGCGCTGGGCTTGCGCAGCCCGCGCTCGATCTGGCTCAGGTAGGGATTGGACACCCCGGCGGCGTCGGCGAGCTGCCGCAGCGACAGCTGTGCGTTGCGCCGCTGCTCGCGCAGGTACTCACCGAGATTGCCGACGTTCAGCGATGCCATGCCTCCACCATGCCGCATTCTCGCTAACAATTGCAAGCATCCTGCTTGCAAGAGTGTGTCGGGGGTGGGGCGGGCGGAGTCACCGTGTGAGTTCGGCGGGCCGGGGCGCCGTTGAGCCACACCGCAGACGCCAGGTCGAGGTCGTCAGGATTCGAGAAGCGGCGGGCGGTCCGCCCCCGCTACCGTGACCGCCATGGACGACGCCACCGCACCGCACGCAGCCGACAGCCACGACCTGATCCGTGTGCACGGCGCCCGGGAGAACAACCTCAAGGACGTCAGCGTGGAGCTGCCCAAGCGCCGGCTGACCGTGTTCACCGGTGTGTCCGGCTCCGGCAAGAGCTCGCTGGTGTTCGACACGATCGCCGCGGAGTCGCAGCGGCTGATCAACGAGACGTACAGCGCGTTCGTGCAGGGCTTCATGCCGACGCTCGCGCGCCCCGAGGTCGACGTCCTCGACGGGCTCACCACCGCGATCATCGTGGACCAGCAGCGGATGGGCGCCGACCCGCGCTCCACCGTGGGCACCGCCACCGATGCCAACGCCATGCTCCGCATCCTGTTCAGCCGGCTCGGCAAGCCGCACATCGGCTCGCCCAAGGCGTACTCCTTCAACGTCGCCTCGATCAGCGGTGCCGGTGCGGTCACCGTGGAGCGCGGCGGGCAGCAGGTGAAGGAGCGGCGCAGCTTCAGCATCACCGGCGGCATGTGCCCGCGCTGCGAGGGCCGGGGCACGGTCACCGACCTCGACCTCGCCCAGCTCTTCGACGACTCCCTCTCCCTCAACGAGGGCGCGCTCACCATCCCCGGCTACAAGACGGGCGGCTGGAACTACCGCCTCTACACCGAGTCCGGCCTGTACGACCCGGACAAGCCGATCCGCGACTTCACCAAGCGGGAGCTGCAGGCCTTCCTGTACCAGGAACCGACCCGGATGAAGATCGCGGGCATCAACATGACCTACGAGGGTCTGATCCCGCGGATCCAGAAGTCGATGCTCGCCAAGGACAAGGAGGGCATGCAGCCGCACATCCGGGCGTTCGTCGACCGGGCGGTCACCTTCACCGTCTGCCCCGAGTGCGAGGGCACCCGGCTCACCGCGGCGGCCCGGTCCTCGAAGATCGAGGGTGTCAGCATCGCCGACGCGTGCGCGATGCAGATCAGCGACCTGGCCGAGTGGGTACGGGGGCTGGACCAGCCGTCGGTGGCACCCCTCCTCGCCTCCCTGCGGCACACCCTCGACTCGTTCGTGGAGATCGGCCTCGGCTATCTCTCGCTCGACCGGCCGGCGGGCACGCTGTCGGGCGGCGAGGCCCAGCGCGTGAAGATGATCCGCCACCTCGGCTCTTCGCTGACCGATGTGACGTACGTCTTCGACGAGCCCACGATCGGCCTGCACCCGCACGACATCCAGCGGATGAACGAGCTGCTGCTGCGGCTGCGCGACAAGGGCAACACCGTGCTGGTCGTGGAGCACAAGCCGGAGGCCATCGCGATCGCCGACCATGTGGTCGACCTCGGTCCGGGCGCGGGTACGGCGGGCGGCACGGTCTGCTTCGAGGGCACCGTGGCGGGGCTGCGGGCCAGCGGCACCCTCACCGGCCGGCACCTCGACGACCGGGCCCGCGTCAAGGACACCGTGCGGAAGTCCACCGGATCCCTGGAGATCAGGGGCGCGACCACGCACAACCTGCAGAACGTCGACGTGGACATCCCGCTGGGCGTGCTCTGCGTCGTCACGGGTGTGGCCGGCTCCGGCAAGAGCTCGCTGGTGCACGGATCGATGCCGGCGGGGGCGGACGTCGTGTCCATCGACCAGACCCCGATCCGCGGCTCGCGGCGCAGCAACCCGGCGACGTACACCGGGCTGCTGGAGCCGATCCGCAAGGCGTTCGCCAAGGCCAACGGGGTGAAGCCGGCGCTGTTCAGCGCCAACTCCGAGGGCGCCTGCCCCACCTGCAACGGCGCCGGGGTCGTCTACACCGACCTGGCGATGATGGCCGGGGTCGCCACGACCTGCGAGGAGTGCGAGGGCAAACGCTTCCAGGCCTCGGTGCTGGAGTACACCTTCGGCGAGCGGGACATCGCGGAGGTGCTGGCGATGTCGGTGACCGAGGCGGAGGAGTTCTTCGCCGCGGGCGAGGCGCGCACTCCGGCCGCCCACAAGATCCTCGAGCGGATGTCGGACGTCGGCCTCGGCTACCTCACCCTCGGCCAGCCGCTCACCACGCTCTCCGGCGGCGAACGCCAGCGGCTGAAACTGGCCACGCACATGGCCGACAAGGGCGGAATCTACGTCCTGGACGAGCCGACGACGGGCCTCCACCTGGCCGACGTCGAACAGCTCCTCGCCCTCCTGGACCGCCTGGTCGACTCCGGCAAGTCGGTCATCGTGGTCGAACACCACCAGGCGGTCATGGCCCACGCCGACTGGATCATCGACCTCGGCCCCGGCGCCGGCCACGACGGCGGCCGCGTGGTCTTCGAGGGAACCCCGGCCGAGCTGGTCACCGCGCGCTCGACGGTGACGGGGGAGCACCTGGCGCAGTACGTGGGGGTGTGAGGGGGCGGTTCGGCCCATTGATTCGGCGCCATTGAGCTGAGGGCCGTATCCCTGGTGCGGGCGGCGCGCGACGGCACCCCGGCGGCGCGGGCAAGCGGCCCGCCCCTACCCGGTCAGCACCGTCTCGCACGCCGACCAGGCCGGCGGGCTCAGCAGGGGCCGCGTCCGGGTGAAGAGGGCGAGCAGAGCGGACCCCCACTGAGCGCGGAACGCGGGATCCAGGCGGGCCAGGTCGAGTTCGTTGGCGGCGGTCAGTTCGGCGAAGTCCCGGCGCGGGCCGGGATCGGGGACGTGGGCGCGGCCGGTGAACCGGTCCCGGAAGACCCCGTCGGCCTCGGCAAGGGCCGGATAGGCGGCCTTGCGGTCGCAGGAGCCGTACAGGTACACGAGCGCCTCGGCCTCGGGACCGATGACGGCAGCGAGTTCGGTACGGCGGTCGGGCGGCAGCAGGGCCTCGGGAAAGCCGTCGGTTCCGTAGCAGGCGTGGCACAGGCCCGCGAGGCGGAGAGCCGGGCGCGCGTCCCACTCCGCCAACTGCCGTTCGACGCGCTGGAGATGGGCGAGGAGGGTGCCGCCCGGATGGGCGAGCCCGGCGGCTCCCAGGTCGCGCAGGAACGCGACCGCGGCAGCTCGGGAATCCGGCACGGGTCTCCTCCGTCCGTCGGTTCGCGGGACATCGCCCTGCCGATCCTCCGCCGGCCGGTACGGGCGGTCAATCCTCGGTCCGCCTACACCGGACCCGAGCTCTTGCTTCACCCGCGCCCGCCCCACCCCACCCCGGTGCCCCACGGTGCCCGGGGTCCGGGATCAGCACCCCGTCACCGCCAGCCACTCCTCCAGGGCGCCGAAGTCGGCCGCCGTCAGCCCGTGCCGGTGGTCGACCCGGTGCAGCAGGGCGGGGCCGGGGTGGTGGTCGGCGGTCCAGTCTCGGTCGGGGTCGGTGATCTCGTCGTCCAGCCAGACGAAGGGCCGCCCCGCCGCCCAGGCGACCAGTGACCGGGTCTTCCAGTGGACCGGACCCGGTGGTTCGTCCTCGTCCGGCCAGGCCACGACCGGCAGCGCGGGCAGGCCCAGCCAGGGTGCGAGGACGGCGTTGGCCTCGTCCGTCCAGGTCGTGGCCCAGACCAGTGCGCAGCCCAGCGCGGCCAGCCGGTGGCCCAGCGCTGGATCGACCCGGTGCAGCAGCGGGTGTCCTGCGCCGGCCGTCGAGGGGCCGTCGTAACGCGGGTAGGGGCCCCCGCCGAAGGGGATCAGCGGGCCGTCGACATCGAGGAAGAGCAGCATCACCGTCCAGGATCACCCCTGGAAGCCCAGCGCGGCGAGGAACAACCCCCCAAGCCCCGCGCAGCGGGTGTCAACCCTGGAAGCCCTGTGCCGTGAGGATCTCGTCGATCCGCGCCCGATGGGCCTTCTCCCAGTCGTCCAGGGTCTCGTCCGCCTCCTTGGCGAGCTTGGCGCAGGCGGCCCGCAGGGTGTCCTCCGCGCGGGAGGCCGGCACGACCACCACGCCCTCCTCGTCGGCCACGACCACGTCCCCGGACTCGACCCGTACGCCCCCGCAGCGCACGGGCCCGTTCAGCGGCCGTACGGCCTTCTTGGCGCCGGGGACGGGAATGACTCCGCGGGCGAAGACGGGGAAGGCGAGATCCCGGACCTCGGCCAGGTCGCGGATCAGGCCGTCGGCGACGAACGCCGCCACCCCGCGGCGCCGGGCGACCGCGCACACGTTGCCCCCGGCCAGCGCGTAGTCGAGGTCGCCGGACTCGACCACGACGACCGAGCCGGGCGCGGCGCGGTGGACGGCCGCGTGCAGCATGAGGTTGTCGCCCGGCGGGCAGCTGACGGTGAACGCCGGTCCGGCCACCCGCGGGACCGGCTGCCACAGCGGCCGTATGCCGATGTCCATGACCTGCTCGCGGCCGAGGAGGTCGGCGAGGGTCGTGGTGGGGACGTCCCGGAACGCTTCTGTTTCGGTCATGGTCCGCACGCTACCGGTGTCAGAAGGGCAGTGGGCGGGCGTGGACCACGTCCAGGCGGGAGACCGCGCGGGTGAGGACCACGTACAGGCGGTGCGCGCCCCGCTCCTCCGCCTCCGCCACCGCCGCCGGTTCCACGGCCACGACATGGTCGTACTCCAGGCCCTTGGCCAGGGTCGCGGGGACGAGGGTCACGCGGGCGCCGAGCGCGTCCGGGCCGGCCGGGTCGAGGCCGGCCGCGGTGAGGGCTGCCCGTACGGCGTCCACGTCCGCGTCCGCCGCCACGACCCCCACCGAGCCCTCGTGGGCCAGCGCCTCGCGCACCGCGGTCACGGTGGTGCCCGGCACGTCGTCGGTCGGGCGCATCCGCAACTCGCCGTCCGCGCGCAGGGAGTGGGCCGGCGGTACCGGCACGTCCAGGCGGGACAGCAGGCGGTTGGCCAGGTCCACGACGGCTCCCGGCACCCGGAAACCGGTGGTCAGCGGGACCACGGCCGCATCCGGGCGGCCGAGGTGGCGCAGCTGGACGGACCAGTCGCGGGCGGCCCAGGGAGTGGTGCCCTGGGCGAGGTCGCCGAGGACGGTCAGGGAGCCGAAGGCGGCGCGGCGGGCGATGGCCCGGCACTCCATGGGCGAGAGGTCCTGCGCCTCGTCGACGACGAGGTGGCCGTAGCCCTCGGGGTGTTCGATCAGGCCCGAGAGTTCGTCCAGCAGGACCAGGTCGGCGGCCGACCAGCGGGCCGACTTGTACGAGCGCGGCGGGCGGGGCCACAGCAGTGCCGCCTGCTCGTCCTGGCCCAGCAGGCCGTCGGCCGACCCGGCCAACTCCCCTGCGTCGGAGAGAAGTTGGGCCAGCACCTCCTCGGGGCGGACCTTCGGCCAGACCAGGTCGAGGTGCTCGGTGAGCGGCCGGGCCCGCTCCATCCGGCGCACCCAGGAGGCGGGCAGCACCCCGGCGCGCCGTTCGGCCCGCTCGCGCAGCCGCCGTACCACCCGGGTGCGCACCCGTTCACGGCCGATGGCGTACGGCGGCTCCTCGGTGCGCACCGCCGCCACGATGCCGGCGAGTTCACCGGCGGGGACCCGCCACCAGCTGGAGCCGTCCTTCACGGCGAGGTCCGTCACACCCTCGGTGGTGACCCTGCCGTACAGCGCGCGGCGCAGCACCTCGGCCATGCGGGCGTCGTGCTTGAGCGCTGCCGTGTCCGCCGGGTCGGTGCCGGTGACGGGGTGCCGGGCGATCTCCTCCAGCAGGGTGGACTGGCGCACCCCGATCTCGCCGAGCGACGGCAGTACCTCGGCGATGTACTGCAGGAACGTGCGGTTGGGGCCGAGGATCAGCAGTCCGGCGCGCTGGAGCCGCTGGGGGTGGCTGTACAGCAGGTACGCGGCGCGGTGCAGGCCCACCGCCGTCTTGCCGGTGCCGGGCGCGCCCTGGACGCACACCGAGTCGGTGAGGGCGGCCCGGACGAGGTCGTCCTGTTCGGGCTGGATGGTGGCGGCGATGTCCCGCATGGGTCCGACGCGGGGCCGCTCGATCTCGCGGGCGACGATGTCGCTGGTCCGGGACTCGCCCCGGCCGAGGTGCTCGTCCTCCAGCCCGGTGAGGCCGCTGGACTCGCCCCGGCTGCCCGGCGCCCAGCCGAACCGGCGCCGCACCTCAACGCCCCGCGGTTCGCGGGCGCTCGCCTGGTAGAAGGCGCGGGAGACGGGGGCCCGCCAGTCGACGACGAGGGGCGGGGCGGCCGGGTTCTCGGTGATGCGCAGGCGCCCGAGGTGGTAGTGCTGCCCGCCGTGCTCGGGGTCGCCGTCGGCGAAGTCCAGGCGGCCGAAGAACAGCGGGCCGGGCGGCAGTTCCCGCAGCGCCTTGGCCTGGCTGCGCAATTGGTAGCCGAGGACCTCGGCGTCGGCTCCGGAGGCGGAGACGTCCTCGCCGATGACGACCTGTTCGGCGGCGCCCTCGACCATGGCGTCGAGGGCGGCACGGCAGGTGTCGTGGTAGGCGCGCTCGGTGTGCAGGGTGTCGGTGAGGGCGGGGTCGAGTGACGTCATGGCGCCAGCGTACGACAAAAACGCAACCGAGTTACATTTTTAACCGTGTCTCACGGCCGCGTCTCACTGCCGCGTCTCAGTGCACCCGCCGCAGCTCCGGCAGCCCTTCCCCCAGCCGCCGGAAGGCCCGTTCGGCCGCCCGTACGGCGTCCTCCTCCACCTCCTCGATGCGCTCCCCCGCCGCGACCCGCCGCCAGTTCTCCTGCGCGAGGATGCGCTGCACCGCGACGATCTGCCCGGCGGCCAGCCGTGCGTCCAGCCCCCCGCCGAGTGCCTCGGCGAGCGCCGCCTCCGAGCGCTCCAGATGGGAGTGCGCCCGCGCCACCAGGGCCGGGGTGCCGTAGAGCAGGGTGTGGAAGGCGAGCACCTGGGGATGGTCGTTCAGTCCGGTGACGGGATCGCGCCGCTCAAGACCGGCGAGGAAGTGCCGGCGCAGCGCGTCCACCGGGTCGGCCGACCCGGCCACCACCCGCGCGGCCTCCGTCTCGTGGTCCGCGATCCGGTGCAGGACCAGGTCCTCCTTCGCGGGGAAGTACCGGAACAGCGTCGGCTTGGAGATCCCGGCCGCCGCCGCGACCTCGGCCACGGACACCGCGTCGAAGCCCCGCTCCAGGAACAGCCGCACGGCGATGTCCGACACGTCCTGGTACATCCGCTGCTTCTTGCGCTCACGCAGGCCCATCTCACCCATGGGGCGAGCGTACGCACCATTTCCGGTCAGAGAACGGCTTCCGGGCGGCTGCCGTGCTCGCGGCACCAGCGCATCAGCGCCGCCGCGATCCGGTGCGGACCCGGTACCGGGTCGAGGCCCAGCGGTACTGCGGCCTGGGCGAGGACCCGGCGCAGCTTCAGCGCCGCGGACGCGAGCTGCCGCCAGCCGAGGTCCGGTGCGGCGCCCAGCATCAGGGCGCAGCGGATGACATCGGTGATGACGGACTGGGCCCGCTTGTAGCCGAGCAGCAGCGGCAGATCGTCGTGCCAGCCCCTCCCGCTGCCGGGGCGCACCTCCTCCACGGTGGCGTGCCACAGCTCGGCCACCCTGCGCGCCTGTCCCGCCGGGTAGCGCATCAGATGGAGGTGGGTCGCCAGCTCGTAGAGCGGATCACCGACCATGGCGAGTTCCCAGTCGATGGTCCACAGGCGTTGTTCGGCGTCCACGATGAAGTTCTCGCGGTGCAGGTCGGCGTGGAGCAGGCGGAACGGCCGCCGGGTGAGGCCGGAGACGTGCTTGCGGAGGTGGGCGAAGGCGTCGTCGGCCACGCCCAGCTCGCCGAACAGCCCCTCGAACCGGTCGAGGTTGTGCCGGTAGACCCGGTGCTCGGTGAAATGGACCAGCCGCTCCAGAAAGCCCTCGCTGTCGCCGTCGTCCGGGCGGTCCTCCGGATCGCATCGACGCGCCGCCCGAAGGCTCCTGGGCTCCACGGCGGCCAGCTGCCGGAAGAGCTCGACGATCTGACCGTGGTAGACGTCCGGGACGGGCGTGCCGGAGGTGTGCAGGGAGCCGAGCGTGCGGCCCTCGATGAAGCGCATCAGGGAGATGCCGCCGACCTCGGCGATCTCGGGAATGCCGCGGATCCGCCCCTGGAGATCCTGCAGCAACTGCTCCTCCGAGACGAAGCAGCGCCGGTCGAACCACAGCAGATCGGGCCGCGGCTCCCGGCACTTCCACCGCCCCGGCTGCACCCGGCCCGCCTCGCCGAGCAGCGGGAACACATACGTCTCGTGGTGGTACCCGTGGAGCGGGCCCTCGACCAGACTCTCGTCGCCGCTCACCTCGACCGCGTGCAGTCGAGCAACCGAAGCTGATTGGAGGGACATCGCCCGTTTCTCTCGCCTTGCCACCGCTGAAGGTGCGGAAGTGGCAGCACGCTACTCCTTCCGCGGGCGTGCATCGTGTCAGACGCCGTCGACTCATCGAACCCGGTCGCGCTGGACGGCGACCGGACGCACACTTGTGCCCCGCACGACCTCCCGCGCCCGCGCTCCGCAATGACCTGTACTCCGGACGGTCACCAGCCCCGCAGCGTCCGCAGCAACGGCTCAAGGGACGCGACCACGCACCCGGCCCCGGCCTCCCGCAGGAGCTTGCCCTTGCGTTCGTTGCGCGCGTAGCCGAGGAACGGCACGCCGGCGTCGTGCGCGGCGGCGAGGTCGGAGGGCGAGTCGCCGATCATCAGGGCCGCCGAGGGGGCGGAGCCCATCGCGGCCAGGGCCCGGTTGAGGCAGTGCGGGTCGGGCTTGAGGAGGTGCAGCTCGGTGGTGCGGCCGTAGATGTGAGGGGCGAAGCAGGCGGTGAGGCCGCGGTCGTCCAGGTAGGTGCGGACCACCTTCGGGGAGTTGTTGGTGGTGATGGCCAGCCGGGCGCCCACCGCGGTCCAGGTGCGTATCAGGGGGTCGGCGTAGGCGGTGGGCAGCGCGGAGCCGGCGGCGCGCAGCTCCTCCTGGGTGAGACGTTCCTCCAGCTCGGTCACGAGGTCGCTGCCGGGGTGCCGGAGGTCCACGGCACGCAGCACCTCGTGCGGGTCGAGCGAGTCGCGCTCGGAGTCGCTGAGCAGATTGCGCAGCCCGCGCCCCGCCAGCCAGTCCACCAGCTCGGTCGCCACCCGTTCGGCCGTGTGCCGCGCGAACAGACGGCAGATCGGTCCGTCGAAGTCCCACAGGACAACCCGGGCACTCCCGATCAGAATCCGGAGCTTCTCGGTCTCGTTCGCGGTCTGATCGGTCTTCGTCGTCGCATCAGAAGTCACTAGGAGAGTGTCAGGTCCGTGGTGATGGTTTCCCAGAGGGCGTCGAACCACTTCTGCGATTGCTCCACGAACGCCGCGTCCCGCTGTCCGGCCCGCTGCTCGAAGGAGAACAGCAGGGACTCCGAGCCGAGGGTGTCGTACATCTCCAGGGTGCCGCTGTCGGTGGGCTCCTCGCGTCGCGTGATCACGTAGTGCGCGAACAGCGCCTCCACCCCGTTGAGCAGGTACAGCTTGACCGAAGGGGTGAACGGCAGCGCCCGGAAGGTGACATGGACGTCGATGTCGTGGGTGCCGCGCAGCGCCTGGAGGTTGTACTGCAGCACCTGGCCCTGGGCGTTGCGCATGGCCAGCCAGCGCTGGTGGACCGCGTCGTCCTCCTCGCTTCCGGCGTCGACCGAGACCGGGAAGGCGAGGTTGATGTCGCGGGACGGCAGCAGGATGCGGGCGTCGATCCGCTCGGGGTGCAGCCGGCCCTCGTGGATCAGGCGCAGCGGCTCGCCGAGCGCGGGGATCAGGCTCTGCGCGGTCAGGCAGACGGCATCGATGCGCACGTGCGGCGCGGAGAACGCCTCGGTCAGCCGGGGCGCGAGCGCCACCATGGTCGGCTGCGGCTCCCCCCGCGCGGTCCGCGGCTCGGCGACCCGCGGCGGGCTGCCCTTGCTGACGTCGGCGAGCAGCCCGTCCTCCTGGAGCACCCGCAGCGCCTGGCGTACGGCACCCCGCTCGACGCCGAACTCGCCGGCCAGCTCCGCCTGCGTGGGCAGCCGCTCGCCCGGCTGCAGCTCGCCGGTGCGGATCCGCTCGCGCAGGGTGTCGGCGATCTCCTGGGGCGTGAGCCTTCTGCTGCCGTTCACTGCCACATGCTCCTGAGTCACGACCAAACGCTATAACTCTGATCCATCTTTGGGGAGTTGCCGAGAAGTTGTTTATGAACTCCAACCAAGCGGGGACAACTTAGTTGGAGTTGGTTGCCAACTTCTTGGAACTTTTCCAAGTTGGCCAATCTTCTGAAGGGGGAACCGCCGTGCCCGCCCTCGCTCTCCTCGTCGAACAGCTCGTCCAGTGGAAGTACGGCCTCGCCGGCGCCGTAGGCCTGCTCCTGGTCTCCGTCGGCATCGAGACCAGGAGCCACAAGGCGCTCTCGGCCGGCGCCGTCCTGCTCGCCGTGCTCCTCGCGGGCCCGGCGCTGTGACTCCCCGGGGGTCCGGCGTCAGGTGCTGAGCAGGAGCTCCGAACTGATCGTCTCCCACAGCGCGTCGAACCACCGCCGCGACTGGTCCACGAACGCGGCGTCCCGCCGCCCGGCACGCCGCTCGAAGGCGAACAGCATCGAGCGCGTGCCGTCGGCGTCGTACATCTCCAGGTGCTCGTGGTCGATCTCCCGCTCGCGGCGCTTGAGCGTGTAGTACGCGAACAGCGCCTCGGAGCCGCCCAGCAGATACAGCTTGACCGGCGGGGTGAACGGCAGGGCGCGGAAGGAGACCCGGACGTCGACGCCGTGCGTGGTGCACAGGGCCAGCAGGTTCTGCCGCAGCACCATGCCCTGGGCGTTGCGCTGGGCCAGCCAGCGCCGGTGCAGCAGATCGCGGTCGCCCATGTCCACCGGCGCCGGGAAGGCGAGGTCGATGTCCCGGCTGGGCAGCAGCACCCGGACGTCGATCTTGGCCGGTTTCAGCCGTCCCGCGTGGATCTGCCGCAGCGGCTCGCCGACGGCCAGCGTGAGCGAGACCGCGGTCAGGCAGAGCGCGTCGATCCGCACGTGGGGGGCGGCGAAGGCCTCCGCTATCCGGGGCGCCAGGCCGACCATGGTGGGCTGCGGCGGCGCCGCCGGTCCGGCCGGCGGCAGGGCCGGTCCCGGCACCGGGGCCACGGTGGCCGGGCTGCCCTTGGACACGTTGGTGAGCAGGTGCTCCGACTGCAGGATGCGCAGGGCCTGGCGCACGGCCCCGCGTTCGACACCGAACTCGACGGCCAGCTCCGCCTGCGTGGGCATGCGCTGACCCGGCTGCAGCAGGCCGGTCCTGATCCGGCTGCGCAGGGCGTCGGCGATGTCGCGGTGGGACGTGTGGGGCCGCTGTGACCTCGTCCGTCCACTGGCGGAGGCGTGCTCCGGGTCCACGGACAAACACTACAACTTCCCGCCAAGTTGCGGCAGTTCGCCGACGGCTGGTTATGAGTCGCTTCCCAACGGACATAAGTACGGTGAAGTTGGCTGCCAACTTGCACGACATGGTCAAGCTTCCCAGTGGTTGGCCGACCGGGCTCCCTTCCGGAGGGGAGCCGGGAGCCCGGACAGGGGACGGCCACCGAAGCGCACAGTCACAACTGAACACGACATCGCACAGCCACAACCGAACACCGTCTGCACAGCCACAACTGAACAGCTCGCTACGGATGCACCGTCAGTGTCGCCAGGAGAGAGGAGCCTTCAGAACATGTCCGGGCACCAGGGGCGCCCGGTCGAGCGAAGCAGGGCGTCGGCCTTCCGGGCGGCGCCCTCCCGTTCTTCCTGCACCCGCCCGAGCGCCGCGAGCCGCAGCAGCGACTCACCACCGAGCCACACCGAGGCCAACTCGCCGATGCCCAGCGTCAGATCGGCACCCTCGGCGGTGACCGCGCAGGAAGCCCCCTGAGGCGAGGCCTCCAGCCGGAACCGCCCGCCTGCGAACCCCGCGCCGTCCACGACCTCCAGCACCACCGAGCCCGCCCCCTCGTACGTCCGCGCCTCAAGGGCCCGTACGACGTCGAGGATCCGCACCCACAGCCAGTCCGCGTGCCCGGTGATCCGGGCGGCGCGCGGATCGGGGAGGTAGTGGGGCAGCAGGTCGTCGGGGCCGCGGTAGCCGCTCTTGACCTTGGTGATCCAGTCGATCGAACACAGGTAGTGCCACAGGGCGCGCTCCGCCGCCACGGTGGTGGCGGTGAGCCTGAGCACGGAGGCGGTCTGATCCGGCTGCTTGCCGTTCCAGGTCTCGTCGGACTTGTACGCCACCAGGCCCTGGACCTCGCCGTCGGCTGCGCGGTGGACGGCGTAGAACGGCTCGGTCCAGTCGCTGTGGATCCGGGCGGCCCCGGTGTTGAACTGCCACCACAGCTCGTTCCGGCTGACCGCGCCGGGCTGGGTGCGCCGGAACCGCTCGTAGAACTCCGGGCCCAGCTTGCGGACCTCCGCCCCGTCCACGAGCTCGATACGGCCTCCGTCGTCCGGCCCCGACCAGCGCGGATCCAGGCCGGCCCGGGGCACCTCGACGGTCCACTGGGTCGACCAGGTGGCCGGGCCGAAGCCGTAGCGGCCGTAGATGGGGTACTCGGCGGCGATCAGCGTGGCGACCACGTCACCGCGCTCCTTCGCCGCCGCGAGGTCCCGGTTCATCATCTGCGTGAGCAGGCCGCGGCGGCGGTGGGTGGGGCTGACGGTGACGTTGCTGATCGCGTCCGCCGGGACCAGGCCGCCGCCCACCGCGGTGACTTCCTGCGCGAAGGAACGGAAGGTGGCGACGCACCGGCCGCCGTCGAAGGCCCCGAGCAGCCGGCCCGGCACGAACTGCAGGCGGCGGGCGTCGAGTTCCTCGGGTGTCAGGACGGGTGGCTGCAGAAAGCCGGTGGCCAGCGCGCGCTGCCAGTCCTCGAAATCGGCCTCGGTGACGATCCGGACGTCGCTCATGGGCCCACGGTAGGCGGGCGCCCCGCCGGGTGTCCTCCCGTTTTCCCCCGTCCCGTGTCCGCCCTCGTCAGATCAGCAGGTCGTCCACCTGTGCCTCACCCACCCGGTACCGGCGGGCGATCTCCGCGCTGCAGTCGTCGGTCGTGCGCTGCAGCCGCTGACGGCGCCCGGAGACCTCCTGCTCGTACCGCACCAGGCGCCCCATGGCCGTGGTCAGTTCGAGATCCGTGCGGGCCTCAAGGTCCGACAGCTCGACCTCGGCGAGCATCTCGGCGGCCAGTTGCCGGTACTCCTCGTTGTGCGGGGTGCCGAGGGTGACGTGGCGGGCCGAGGAGCGGTGCCGGGCCGGGGCGTCCTTGAGGATCTCCGGGAGCCGGTCGACCACGGAACCGTCCGCCGGCGCCGGCAGGGACGCGCGGCCGCGCCGGCACAGCTCCGCGCGCAGGATGTCGATCCGCCCCTGCAGCAGCCGCCGGACATAGCTGAGGTCCGCCTCGTCGCGCTGGGCGTCGCGGCGCAGCGTGCGCAGCTCGGGCAGGCTCAGTCGGGCCAGCTCGGGCTCGGGCGGCTCGGCGGGCAGCGCGGGGCCCGCCGGGGCCACCGGGCCCGCTGGAGCGTCGGCGCGCTGGGCGGGCGGCCGGTACGTCCCCTGCGTGCCCAGCCCCCCGCTCGTACTCGGTGTGCTCATGTGCGTGTGACCGTCCCCTCGACCGGCGTGTGGAAGCATCGTGCCACCCCAACCGGCCACTATGTGACCGAGTGCCCCCGAACAGCCCCAGATGGGGGGTAAGGGATCTATAAGGGATCTATGATTGGCTCTCTGTGCCCATGTGCCGGGCACCCGGCATGATGGTCCGCATGCGTGCGGTGGTGCAGAGAGTGGACGGCGCGAGCGTCGTCGTGGACGGCGAGACGGTCGGCGCGATCGAGGGCGAGGGGCTGTGCGTCCTGGTCGGGGTGACCCATGAGGACACCAAGGAGAAGGCGGCGCAGCTGGCCCGCAAGCTCTGGTCGATCCGCATGCTGCAGGACGAGAGGTCGTGCAGCGACATCGACGCCCCGCTGCTGGTCATCAGCCAGTTCACGCTCTACGGCGACGCCCGCAAGGGCCGCCGTCCCACCTGGAACGCCGCCGCCCCCGGCGATGTCGCCGAGCCACTGGTCGAGGAGGTCGTGGCCCAGCTGCGCGCGCTGGGCGCGACGGTGGCGACGGGACGGTTCGGCGCGAAGATGCGGGTGTCGCTGACGAACGACGGGCCGTTCACGGTGCTGCTGGAGATCTAGGCGCGGGCCGGGTGTCGCTAGGGGGACAGGCGCTGCTCGCTGTGAGGTGCCTCCCCCACGCTCGGCTTCGCTCGCGCGGGGGGACCCCCATCGCCCACCCGTGCCGCCCCTGGCGGCACGACTGCCCGCAGCGGCGGCGGCGCTACGAAGCCGAACGGGTACTACGGCTCGACCACGACCTCCTGCGCGGCGGCCGTCTCTCCGGCCAGGAGCCTCGCGTCGACCGGGACGTTCCGCTTGACCAGGGCCAACGCCACCGGGCCCAGTTCATGGTGGCGTACGGACGTCGTCACGAATCCGATCCTGCGGCCCTCCGGGCCCTCGTCCGCGAGGCGGATCTCGGTGCCCGGCACCGGCAGGTGCACCTCGCTGCCGTCGAGGTGGAGGAAGACCAGGCGGCGCGGCGGCTTGCCCAGGTTCTGGACGCGGGCGACCGTCTCCTGGCCCCGGTAGCAGCCCTTCTGCAGGTGCACCGCCGTGCCGATCCAGCCCAGCTCGTGCGGGATCGTCCGGTGGTCGGTCTCGAAGCCGAGCCGGGGCCGGTGCTGCTCGACGCGCAGCGCCTCGTGGGCGAGGAGGCCGGCGGCCGGGCCGTGCGTGGCCGCGAAGGACTCCAGGTCCTCGCGGGGTAGGAAGAGGTCGCGGCCGTACGGCGTCTCGCGTACGACAACGCCCTGGGGCACCTCGGCGATGGACCCGGCGGGCAGGTGGACGACCGCGAAATCGGCCGTGCGGTCGGCGACGTCCACCCGGTAGAAGAACTTCATCGACTCCAGGTACGCGATCAGCGCGTCCTGGGTACCGGGCTCCACGTGCGCCCACACGGTGCTGCCGTCGTCCACCAGGTACAGCGCGTGCTCGATGTGCCCGTGCGCGGAGAGGATCAGCGCCTCGGTGGCCTCACCGGGCGGCAGCTCGCTGACGTGCTGGGTGAGCAGCAGGTGCAGCCAGCTCAGCCGGTCCTCGCCGCTCACGGTGACGACGCCCCGGTGGGACAGGTCGACGAAACCGGTGCCGTCGGCGAGGGCGCGCTGCTCGCGGAACAGGTCGCCGTAGTGGGCGGCGACACCTTCGTCCACACCCTCGGCGGGGACGGCGCCGGGCAGGGACAGCAGGGGGCTCTTCATACCGCCAGCCTACGACGTGGCAGTTGAGCTCTTCAGGGAGCAGTCCCTGCACCGACCGAAGATCGCGAAGTGCTTCATGTCGGTGTCGAACCCGAACTGCTGCCGCAGCTTGGCGGTGAACTCCGCGGCCACGTCCACGTCGGCCTCGATGACGTTCTCGCAGTCGCGGCAGACCAGGTGCAGGTGGTGGTGGCGGTCGGCGAGGTGGTACGTCGGCGCACCGTGCCCGAGGTGGGCGTGGCTGACCAGGCCCAGCTCCTCCAGCAGCTCCAGCGTGCGGTAGACCGTGGAAATGTTGACCCCCGACGCCGTCTTCTTCACTTCCGTGAGGATGGCGTCGGGGGTCGCGTGCTCAAGGGTGTCCACGGCTTCGAGGACAAGCTGCCGCTGCGGCGTCAGCCGGTAGCCGCGCTGCCTGAGGTCGCTCTTCCAGTCGGTGCTCACCACACCGACGAGTCTAGAGCTACGGCCGGGGAAGGCTCACTCGAAGAACAGCAGGGCTCACTTGAAGAAGGCGATCCCGTCGTCCGGCAGGTCGTCCGGGAGGGCCTTGGCCCAGCGCTCGACGTCCTCCGGGGTGACGACCTTCTTCAGATGGGCCGACATGTAGGGGCGCAGCTCGACCTCGGGGGTCTGCTTCTCGCCGACCCACATGAGGTCGCTCTTGACGTAGCCGTAGAGCCGCTTGCCACCGCTGTACGGCTGCGAGGCGGCCGTCCGGGCGACGGCGTCCGTGACCAGGTCGATCTGCGGCTTCTTGTCGGCCATCTCGCCGTACCAGATCTCGATGACGCCGTCGTCGCGGGTCATCGTGACCTCGACCTTGCGGTCGGCGTCGATCCGCCAGAAGCCGTGCTCCGACTCCAGCGGACGGACCTTGTTGCCGTCGTTGTCCAGCACCCAGGTCTGGGAGTGGTACTCCAGGAAGTCCCGGCCGTCGTGGGTGAAGCTGACTTCCTGGCCGAAGTTGCACTTCTCGGAGCCGGGGAAGTCGTGCACGCCCGCACCGGCCCAGTTGCCGAGCAGGAAGGCGAGCGGGACGAGGTCCTTGTGCAGGTCGGACGGGATCTCGATCATGAGGGGCGGTTCCTGGGTGGGAGTGGTCAGCGCTGGCCCTGGTACAGCTTCTTCACGGTCAGACCGGCGAAGGCGAGCACGCCGACGCAGACCAGGACCAGCAGGGTTTCGAAGAAGATCTCCACGGGTGCTCCTTGAGCGAGGGTGGGCATACGACAGAGCCGGAGCCCAGCTTACGCGGCCGGGCGCCGGCTCTCCCTGCGAGGTGGGCCGTAACGGCGTCACCCGGGTGGGCTCAGCCGAGCAGCTGCTGCTGCAGGACCACCGTCTGCTGGAACGGGATCTCCTTCGCACCGCCCGGGCGGGACTGCACGACGAGCGCGATGACGTCGCCGGAGGAGATGTAGGCCTGCCGGACCTGCTCGGCGCCGTACGGCTGCTTTTCGGCGAACTCCTCCACAATGCCGTTCCCGTCGGCACTGGCCGCCTCCGGGAACGACTCGTCCATCACGTTGGAGGCAGCTCCGCGCAGGGCCAGCCCCGGGTCCTGGTAGCCGGCGAACTCGTCCTGCTGGACCTCGCCGGCGATCAGGCCGGTCTCGAACTGCAGCAGGTAGATCCGGGTCCGGGTGCCGTCCGGCATGGTCCAGCCACGCGCGGTGATGTGCCGCAGGCCGTGGTCGGTGAGTTCGCCCTGGAGGGTGTCCCGGTCGTCCTTGTTCGCGTACTCCGCGAGGAACACCGTCGGCTTCGTCCATCCGTGGTCACCGGCGAGCGCGGGGTCGGCCTTGGCGCCCTTCGGCGCGGGCAGCACCAGTTTGCGCAGGTCGGCGTAGTGGATGTCGGCCGCATTGCCGGGGGCGAAGGGGGCGGGCCGGCCGGCGGGCAGCGGCGGACGGACGATCTGCGGGTAGTCCCAGCGGCCGTCCGGTCGCGTGGCCAGGCCGGGCAGGTCGGTGCGCTGCATCCGGGTGATGCCGTACGCCGTCGAGGTGCCGGCCACCGCGAAGACCACGACGGCCGCGGTCCAGCGCAGGACGCTCCGCAGGACCCGGCGGTCCTTCGGCGCGGGCTCCGGTGTGGGCTCCGGCACGGGCAGCGCGGGGGTGACGGGAATCTGCTGCTCGCTCATACGGCCTTCCCCGGGTCCTTGTCCTTGATGCGGTCGAGCTGTCTGCCGACGAAGACGGCGATGGCGCCGGTGTCGAGCGGGCGGCTCCCGGCCGCGTTGACGGTGACGAGCACGTCACCGACGGAGGCGGAGCAGACCATGCGGTCGATCTTCTCGTCGCTCGCCTTGGGCATCCGGAAGCAGGCCGCTTCCTTGTGGCCCGGTATCTGCGGCCCCTTGGGGAAGACCCCGAGGGCCTTGAAGATCTCGTCCCGGCCGGCGGAGAGCTCGCGCACGGACTCGCGGTTCGCCATCCGGACCAGCTCGAAGGTGAGCGTGAAGGACTTGTCGTAACCGCCGAAGTTGTTGAACGGGGCGTAGCTGCGCATCGCCAGGCCCTGGATGTGCTCCTTGTCGATCACACGGTCCATCGCCTGCCGGGTCGCCGACGGCAGGCCGATGATCTCCCGCTTGCGCAGAGCGGTGGCCTCGCGCCCGTCGAGCGCGACGTCGGAGCCGAACTCGCCGATGTCCGGCCCCTGGACGTAGCCCTGGGACCCGGGCCTGTCGTACGGCATCAGCAGGCCGCGCAGACCCGAGACGTCCGTGCCCTGCTGCTCGTCCTGGCCGCTCCGGTCCGCCTTGGCGGCCTTGGGGAACTTCCAGACGGGGTCCCCGGCATCCCGGTCGGCCCCTGCGACCGTCACCGCGGTGAACCCGACGCCGCCGACGACGGCGAGAGCCAGCAGCGCGACAGCGACGATGCGGCCCACGGGCCGCCGACCGGGGGCCGCTGCGGCGGGCTCCCCGGCCTCGGTGGTCTCCGGCAGACGCGGGTCTTCCGCGAGCGACTCGTTCACAGCCTCGTTCACAGCTGGGCCACCTGCCGCTTCGCCAGATCCATGATCTTGTTCTCGGGGATCGGCCGAGTGTCGCTGATCCAGATGTCCATGTAGACGTCACCGCGTGAGGCGATCGCCTCGGCCAGGTACACCGGCAGATACCCGCTCTTCGTCTCGGGCGTCCGGTGCACGTACACCATGCCGTCGCCGGTCCCGGGGATGGGCGAGCTACCGGTGTCCGGCACCTGCTCGGCCCACTTCCGCTGGCTCTCCACCTGCTTGGCGGCGCCCGGCTCCAACACCTGGCGGTACTGGACGAGCCGTATCTCGACGTCGTACGTGCCGACCCGCCAGGCGGTCCGGGCCGCGCGCCGGAACTCGGTCCCCAGCTGGTACCGGAAAGCCCCGGTCGGCTGCTCGAAGGTGCTCGCGTAGCCGGCCAGGTCCATCCAGCCGTCGGAGCTCCCGAAGTCGTCGGCACGCGCGCCCGCGGGCCGCCTCAGCAGCAGCTTGCGCAGGTCGCCGTCGGTCTTCACCCGGCGGTCCTGCGCCGCCGACAGGGGCTCGACGGCGCCCTTGGCCTGCCCGACGACGGGCTGCGACAGGGAGGGCAGCTTCGTGGGCGGGCGGCCGGCCTGGACGACGTACCCGGTGCAGACACCGGCGACGACACCGAGCACGGCGGCCCCCGCGAGAAGCACGGTGGTCCGGCGGCCCCGGCCCGGTCTTTCAGGCGATTCCAAGATGTCTCCCTACGGAAGAGGGAGCGCGGATTCCGTCATCCGCGCCGCACAGGAGACCCATGGCATGCACATGGAGTTGTGCGTGACTTGATTACGATTCAGCCATGACCAAAAAGCTCGTGATCAAGGTGACGGCCGGGGCGGACGCCCCCGAGCGCTGCTCGCAGGCGTTCACGGTGGCCGCGGTGGCCGTGGCCAGCGGGGTCGAGGTGTCGCTGTGGCTGACCGGGGAGTCGTCCTGGTTCGCGCTGCCGGGCCGGGCCGCCGAGTTCGAGCTGCCGCACGCGGCCCCGCTGCCGGATCTGATCGACTCGGTCCTCGCGGCCGGCCGCATCACGCTGTGCACCCAGTGCGCGGCCCGCCGGGAGATCACCGAGAAGGACGTCATCGAGGGCGTACGGATCGCGGGCGCGCAGGTCTTCGTGCAGGAGACGCTGGCCGACGACACCCAGGCGCTTGTCTACTGACCCGTCAGGTACGCGGCGGCTTCTTGCCGTCCAGCTCGTCCCACCACTCGTCGGACTGGGGATCGCCGGAGGGGTCGTCCCACCAGCGGTCCTCGGGGCCCCGGCGATTCGCGATCATCGCGGCCACCGGCGGGATGATCATGGCCACGATGCACATGCCGACGGCCGCCGGCACCGACCAGAGGCGCACGACTCCCCACGCCAGGACGAAGAGGCCGATGCACGTCCCCATCATGGCGAAGTAGATGTGCCGCCGCCGCGCGTACATAGGTCCAGGGTAGGCCGGGTCGTACCTGTCACAACTGATCCACAATCGCCGCCCGCCCGGCGCCCGTGGGGTTACCGTGACGTAGCCGAAGACCGCTCTCGTCCCGGGGGAACACCACATGCGCGCCCTGCGAATACTCCTGATCCTCGTCGTGATCCTGGGTGGGCTGTTCGTGATCGCGGACCGGGTGGCCGTGCACTTCGCCGAGGGGGAGGCCGCCGACAAGCTGAAGTCGAGGCAGAACCTGGCCTCGACGCCGGATGTGAGCATCGACGGGTTCCCGTTCCTCACCCAGGTCGCGAGCGGGTCGCTCGACGACGTCCAGGTCGGGATCAAGGACTACGAGGCCGCCACCGGGACCGCCGGCAAGACCATCCGGATCGACGATCTGCACGCCGACATGAAGGGCGTCTCCTTCTCCGGCGACTACAGCTCCGCCACCGCGGCCAGCGCCACCGGCACCGCGACGATCTCCTACGCCGAGCTGCTGAAGACCGCCAAGTCCGAGCCCACCGAGGTGGCCCCCGGGATCGAGGCCAAGGTCGTGGGCCTCTCCGACGGGGGCAACGGCAAGATCAAGGTCCAGGTGCACGTGACGGGCAGGTTCCTCACCGTCCCGGTCGACCAGACGCTGTCCGTGCTCAGCTCCGTGAGCGTGCTGAACGACAAGGTCGAGGTGCACGCCGACTCCCTGCCCAGCCTGGCCGCCCTGTCCCTGGCGGAGAACCGCGTCCGCGAGATCACCGACTTCCAGCAGGCCGTCGACCGGCTGCCCGGCGGCATCAAGCTGGACAAGGTGCAGGCGGCGAAGGACGGCGTGGAGATCACGGTGAAGGGTTCGGACGTCAGGCTGGCGGGGTAGGACCAGAGCTGGTGGACGCGGAGCGTCCGATTGGCGAGACGATCAGGTCCGTACCGCAGATACGGCGGCCCTCCCGAGCGTCCGGCGGCCCCGAGGGGCTCCCCGGGCGCTCTTCTCATCCCGCCATACGGACGATCGTGTCTCGTCATATGACACACCGGTGACACGCCCACCCGGACGTCCCTACGATCGCTCCCATGAAGCGACAGGCGGATCTCACGAAGCGGCGGGCAGTGGACCTGTGCCGCGTTGCCGCCATGCTCTGTCGCCCCTTCTGAGCGAAAGTCCCCGACTTCCGCATCTCACCCCCGCCCTGCTGGAAGGGCACCCGTGCGCCGCCCGGCTCTCACGAGCGCGCACCCCTGTACTCGCACGCCCCGCCGCAACTGCCCCGGAGGAGAAAGAGCATGAGCCGCACAGACGTCCTGGTCGACGCCGACTGGCTGCAGGAGCACCTGGACGACCCGGCCATCGCCATCGTCGAGGTGGACGAGGACACGTCCGCCTACGACAAGAACCACATCAAGAACGCGATCCGCATCGACTGGACCAAGGACCTGCAGGACCCGGTCCGCCGCGACTTCATCGACCAGGAGGGCTTCGAGAAGCTCCTGTCGAAGAAGGGCATCGCCAACGACACCCTGGTGATCCTCTACGGCGGCAACAACAACTGGTTCGCCTCGTACGCCTACTGGTACTTCAAGCTGTACGGCCACGAGAACGTCAAGCTCCTCGACGGCGGCCGCAAGAAGTGGGAGCTGGACGCCCGCGAGCTGGTCGCCGGCGACGAGGTCCCCGAGCGCCCGGCCACCGACTACAAGGCCAAGGCCCAGGACACCTCCATCCGCGCCTTCCGTGACGACGTCGTCGCCGCGATCGGCTCGCACAACCTGGTCGACGTGCGCTCGCCCGACGAGTTCTCCGGCAAGCTGCTCGCCCCGGCGCACCTGCCGCAGGAGCAGTCGCAGCGCCCCGGTCACGTCCCGAGCGCGCGCAACATCCCGTGGTCGAAGAACGCCAACGACGACGGCACCTTCAAGTCGGACGAGGAGCTGAAGGCCCTCTACGCCGAGGAGAACGTGGACCTCGCCAAGGACACGATCGCCTACTGCCGCATCGGTGAGCGCTCGGCCCTGACCTGGTTCGTGCTGCACGAGCTGCTCGGCGTGGAGAACGTCAAGAACTACGACGGCTCCTGGACCGAGTACGGCTCCCTCGTCGGCGTGCCGATCGAGCTCGGCGCCAACAAGTAAGTCCCACCCACACATCCCGACCGGCCTTCCTTCCGGTCAGACCCCTCTGGAGAAAGACATGTGCGGAGCGAAGGCCGGCGGCCCCGACGCCTCGACGATCAAGCCCGGTGAGACCACGATCCAGGGTCAGGTGACCCGCGACGGCGAGCCGGTGACGGGCTACGTCCGTCTGCTGGACTCGACCGGCGAGTTCACGGCCGAGGTGCCCACCTCGGCGACCGGTCAGTTCCGGTTCTACGCGGCCGAGGGCACGTGGACGGTCCGGGCGCTGATCCCGGGCGCGACGGCCGACCGCACGGTCGTCGTGGCGGAGAAGGGCGCGCTGGCCGAGGTCGCCATCGCGGTCTGAACGGGCCTGCGCGCAGCAGCGGCACAGTGACGGTCGAAGGGCCGCACCCCTGGGTTGGACGCCAGTGGGGGTGCGGCCCTTCGGCATGCGCGGCCGCCCGTTGCTAGCGCGACTCGCCTCATTGCGCCAGCAACGACACGCTTGCCGCTGGGGTAGCGACTTGTCATAAGATCATCCAAAAGGTCTAGCGCTCTGTCAATTACCCCTTTTCTATGGGGAATTGACATCTCCTCGAGGAACGCTGAGCGGCCGTCATGTGCCGCAATTCCCCCGTTTGGTGCACAAAATCTCCGTCTCCCGGCATTCCCGACATGACAGCCATGGCGGTCGGTCCGTACGTTCATCACGACCGGCCAACGAGTCGGCGTCTCAGAGACTGGAGTTGCACCATGAAGTTCTCTCGTTCCACGATCGTCACCGCCGCCGGCCTGGGGGCCGCGGCTCTGGCGGCGACTGGCGTTACCTACGCCTCGGCCGCCTCCTCGCCGGAGGCAGCGCCGGCCGCTCCCGCGCCCCAGGCGGCCCCGGCCGCCGCCGCACCTCTTGGTGGCGCCGGTGAGAACAACGGCAACGGCAACGGCAACAACAACGTCAACAACAACAACGGCAAGGGCAACGAGGGCAAGGGTGAGGAGGGTCGCGAGGGTCGCGAGGGCCGCCGTCACTTCGAGGGTCGGATCCAGATCAACGAGCGGTCCTACTCCGCCCACCCGGGTGACTGCATCACCGTGATCAGCGGCCTGGGCGCCAAGACGCTGAACATCCGCAACGACAGCCACAAGGTCGTCGAGGTGTTCCGCGGTGCCGTCTGCGACAACGGCGCTCCCGTCGCCACCGTCGGCCCCTTCAGCCAGAGTGACGGCGTGCGCGTCCACCGCACGGAAGGCATCCACGTCAAGGACGGCGTGGTCGGCAGCTTCCGCGTGGTCGGCCACGAAGGCTGGGGCTGGGGCGGCCGCGACGGTGGCCGCGAAGGCGGCTTCGAGGACGGCGGCTGGGGCGGCGGCTGGGGCGGCGGCTGGGGCGGCGAGGACGGTGGCCGGTAACCCGCAGCCCTCTGCATGAAATGGAGCCCCGGCCCGCCGGAATCGGGCCGGGGCTCCGGCTTGTCCGGCGTCCGACGACGCACGGGACGTGATAGAGCCGGAACGGCGCTAACCGAGCGCCCGCCCGAGTACCCACACCACCGGCGCGGCAGCCGACAGCGGCAACGCCACGCCGGCGGTGAAGTGCACGAACCGGGAGGGGTAGTCGTAACTGGCCACGCGGTGACCGATCAGCGCGCACACCCCCGCGGCCGCGCCGAGCAGGGCGCCCTTCGCGCCCAGTCCGGTCATCCCGCCCACGGCGATCCCCGCGCCCGCCGCCGCCAGCAGCGACACCACGACCGACGCCGGTGCCGGCAGCGGCAGGGCCCGGGCCAGGACCGCCACGGCCACCGCCGCGGCCCCCACGGACACCGCGTGCGCGTCGGCGCCCAGATACCCGGTGGCCAGCACCGACAGCGCCGCCGAGACGACCGTGGCCATCAGGCCGTACATCCGCTCGTCCGGCGAGGCGTGCGAGCGCAGCTGCAGGACCAGGGCCAGCAGGACCCAGACGCCGAGCGGGCCGAGGATGGCCGCCGGGGCGTGGTCGCGGCCGGCGGCCAGGACCGCCGCGTCGGCCGTCAGCCCGCCCAGGAACGCCAGCGCGATGCCCTGCCGGGCCGGCCACATGCCGTTCAGCCGGAACCAGCCCGCCGCCGTCACGCCCTGGAGCACCACGAGCGGCACGACGAGCGCGTACGAGGCGACCGGCGCCGACGCGGCCAGCAGCAGGCCGAGCAGCGCGGTCAGCAGCGCCGGCTGCATACCGGGCTCGATGACCGGCGAACGGCCCTCCAGGCGCGCCCGCTGGGCATCGGTGATCCGGGAGTTCCCGGCGAGCGTGGCGGGGCCGTAGTCCGGACCGGACTCCGCCTCCGATTCCGGCTCCGGCGCGGGCTCCGGTGCGACTTCCGGCTGCGCGTACTGCTGCTGATACGCCTGGTACGCCTGCTGGTGCTGGTACTGCTGCTGCGCCTCGTACGTCTGCACCGGCATCTGCACGTGCCCGTGCGTCTGGGTCTCCCAGGTCTGGCCCTGCCACTGCTGGGTCATCTGGGGGTCGTACTGCCTGTACTGCTGCCGCTCGTACCCGGGCCACTGCTGCTGCTGTTGCTGTTGTTGCTGCTGGTACGGGTCGTAGCCGTCGTACGGCCCCTGATACGGCTGGTCGGTCACTGCCTCACCCTCCTGCGAACGGCGGGAGCACCTCGACCGTGCCGCCCTCGGCCAGCCGTACCGTCTCATGCGCGCGGGTCCCGACGGGGTCACCGTCGACGAGGAAGGAGCATCGCTGCAGCACGCGCGTGAGTTCACCGGGGTGTCGCGCGCGCACGGCGGCCAGCGCGTCGGCCAGCGTGTCCGCGTCGTACGGCTCCTCGGCGACACCGGCCGCGGCCTTGGCGGCGGCCCAATAGCGCACCGTGACCTTGGGCATCTGTTTCCTCAATCGACGGCAAGAAAGAAATAAGAGTGCTGTCAGGCTAGCCCGCCCTGGCGGCGGCCCATTCCCCGATCCGGGCGAGCAGGGCGTCGTCCGCCGCGTGCTCGGCGTGGCCCATGCCCGCCTCCACCCAGAGTTCGCCGTGGTCACCGGCCGCCTCGGCGAGCATCCGGGGGTGGTCGAGGGGGAAGTAGCCGTCGCGGTCGCCGTGCACGATCAGCAGCGGCGTGGGGGCGATCCCGGGGACGGCCTCGGTCGGGGACAGCGGCACCGGGTCCCTCCCCCACTGCCCGAAAGGCGTGGGAGGTGCCCCCACGCGGTGGTGGATGCGGGTGCGCAGGCCGTAGCGGCCGACCAGGCGGCCCTCGGGGCGAGTGACCAGCCAGTGCAGGCGGCGCATGGGGGCCGTGCCCCGGTAGTACCAGCGGGCCGGGGCGCTCACCGAGACCACCGCGTCGACCGCGCCGGGGCCCAGGGCGGCGTGCCGAAGGACCACCGAGCCGCCCATGGAGAACCCGACGGTCGCCACGCGCGCGTGCCCGAGGCCGCGGGCCCACGCGACGGCCGCGGCGAGGTCCAGGACCTCCTGGTCGCCGACCGTGGAGCGGCCGCCGGAGCGCCCGTGGCCGCGGAAGGAGAAGGTGACGACCGCGCCGTAACCGCGCAGCACGCCCGCCACCCGTCGTACGTGCGGACGATCCACGTCCCCGGTGAAGCCGTGCGCGACGACGAACACCAGGTCACGGGAGGGCGAACGGTGGGCGTCGGGATCGGATCCGGAGGTTTCGTATACGACGGAGCCCGGATCGTATACGGAATCGATCGGAATTCCGTCGGCGGTGCGCAGAAACGTCCGGGTAGGGGCCTGTCTGGGCGTCTCGGCATTCGGACGAACGGTGGAATGCGCCACTTGACCTGCCGAACGGTTCCTCATGTGGGCTATTCTGCTGGGCAGAGGACTCGGGCAGCGCAGCCCCCGGGTCCTTTTGTGCTTTCGGAAGCGTTGTATACGAAGTGGGAAACCTCAGGTGAAGGCGCCGGGGGCGACCGCCGGTGTACGGGCCTTCGGGATCGCAGAGCAGTGCCCGTCCGCACAGCCTCGCAGGGACCGAGGAGGAACCAGACGTATGAGTTCTCTGCTGCTCCTGACCAACGCCCTCCAGCCGTCAACGGAGGTGCTGCCCGCCCTCGGCCTGCTCCTGCACAACGTGCGGGTGGCTCCAGCGGAGGGCCCCGCCCTCGTCGACACGCCGGGCGCCGACGTCATCCTCGTCGACGGCCGCCGTGACCTGCCCCAGGTGCGCAGCCTGTGCCAGCTGCTGCGCTCCACCGGCCCCGGCTGTCCCCTGATCCTCGTCGTCACCGAGGGCGGTCTCGCCGCCGTCACCGCCGACTGGGGCATCGACGACGTACTCCTCGACACCGCCGGCCCCGCGGAGGTCGAGGCGCGGCTGCGCCTCGCCATGGGCCGGCAGCAGATCGCGGGCGACGACTCCCCCATGGAGATCCGCAACGGCGACCTCTCCGTGGACGAGGCGACCTACAGCGCCAAGCTCAAGGGCCGGGTCCTCGACCTCACCTTCAAGGAGTTCGAGCTGCTGAAGTACCTCGCCCAGCACCCGGGCCGGGTCTTCACCCGCGCCCAGCTGCTGCAGGAGGTCTGGGGGTACGACTACTTCGGCGGTACCCGGACGGTCGACGTCCACGTACGGCGGCTGCGCGCCAAGCTCGGCCCCGAGCACGAGTCGCTGATCGGCACCGTCCGGAACGTCGGCTACCGATTCGTCACGCCCGAGAAGGCCGACAAGGCCGAGCGGGCCGGCGAGGAGGCCCGGGCCAGGGCGGAGCGGACAAAGGCGGAGCGGGCAAAGGCGGAGGATGCGGACACATCCACCGTCCGTGACGGTGCCGAGGTGCACGCGGAGGCGTAGATGCATTGCTTCCGCACATCCAAGCACCGATACGCCCTGCCCAGAACGGGTCAATCCGCGTAGACTCCGCGCGTGGCCAAGGTGACTAGGGATGATGTGGCGCGACTGGCGGGCACTAGCACCGCCGTCGTCAGTTATGTCATCAACAACGGACCCCGGCCGGTCGCCCCGGCCACGCGCGAGCGTGTCCTCGCCGCGATCAAGGAACTGGGGTACCGCCCCGACCGGGTCGCCCAGGCGATGGCGTCCCGGCGCACCGATCTCATAGGCCTGATCATCCCGGACGCCCGCCAGCCCTTCTTCGGCGAGATGGCGCACGCGGTCGAGCAGGCCGCCTCCGAGCGCGGAAAGATGGTCCTGGTCGGCAACACCGACTACATCGGCGAGCGCGAGGTCCACTATCTGCGCGCCTTCCTCGGCATGCGCGTCTCGGGCCTGATCCTCGTCTCGCACGCCCTGAACGACCTCGCCGCCGCCGAGATCGACGCCTGGGACGCCCGGGTGGTGCTGCTGCACGAGCGCCCCGAGGCCATCGACGACGTGGCCGTGGTCACCGACGACCTCGGCGGCGCCCAGCTCGCCGTGCGCCACCTGCTGGAGCACGGCTACGAGTACGTCGCCTGTATGGGCGGCACGGCCGAGACACCCGCCGTCGGCGACCCGGTCTCCGACCACGTCGAGGGCTGGAAGCGCGCCATGGCCGAGGCGGGCCTGTCCACCGAGGGCCGGCTGTTCGAGGCGCCGTACAACCGCTACGACGCCTACCGGGTCGCGCTGGAGGTCCTCTCCGGTCCCGAGCGGCCGCCGGCGATCTTCTGCTCCACCGACGACCAGGCGATCGGCCTGCTGCGGGCCGCGCGCGAGCTGCGCATCGACGTGCCCGGCAAGCTGGCGGTGGCCGGGTTCGACGACATCAAGGAGGCGGCGCTGGCCGACCCGCCGCTGACCACGGTCGCCTCGGACCGCTCGGCGATGGCCCGGGCGGCGGTCGACCTGGTGCTGGACGACGGGCTGCGGGTGGCGGGGTCGCGGCGGGAGCGGCTGAAGACGTTCCCGTCCCGGCTGGTGGTACGCACGTCCTGCGGCTGCGAGTCCTGAGCCGCACGCGCGGGACCTGATCCGGGCGGGCCCTGGTCCGGGCGGGTCTTTATATCGGGCAAACGAGGTTCTGCCGGGCTTCTCAGCGAGCACTCAGGAAGCTCTCATGGTCACAGGGGAGGCTTGTGGACATGACCGAGAGCCAGGGTGACTACACCCAGCCGCAGCAGCACAGCTACGCCGCTCCCGTGAACCCGGAGTGGCCGCCTCCGCCGCCGTACGAGCCGGCCATGGCCACGGAACCCGCTCCCCACCAGCGGAAGCGCACCCGGGGTCCGGCGGCTCTGCTCGCGGCCGTCGCGATCGTCGCGGCGGCGGTCGGCGGCGCCACGGCGTACGGCTTCCAGGAGCTGACCGGCAAGGACACGGTCGCCTCGGCCGGCACCAGCACCACCGTGGTGCCGACCGGCAAGCGGGGTGACGTCGCCGCGATCGCCGCCGCGGTCAGCCCGAGCGTGGTCGAGATAAACGCGACGCTCAGCAGCGGCTCCTCCACCGGCTCCGGCGTGATCATCACGTCGAACGGCGAGATCGTCACCAACAACCACGTCATTTCCGGCGCACAGTCGATCAAGGTGCGCACCAGCGACGGCAACAGCTACACCGCCGATGTCGTCGGCACCGACAGCTCCAAGGACCTCGCGCTGATCAAGCTGCGCGGCGCGTCGGGTCTGAAGCCCGCCGCCCTCGGCAACTCCTCCGGCGTCCAGGTCGGCGACACGGTGGTCGCGATCGGCTCCCCCGAGGGCCTGAGCGGCACCGTCACCAGCGGAATCGTCTCCGCACTCAACCGGGACGTGACGGTCTCGACGGACCAGAACCAGGGCCAGGACCAGGGCGGCGGCGGCAACTGGCCGTTCCAGTTCGGCGGCCGCCAGTTCAACGGCGACACGGGTTCGTCGACGACGACGTACAAGGCGATCCAGACGGACGCCTCCCTCAACCCCGGCAACTCCGGCGGCGCGCTGATCGACGCGAGCGGTCATGTCATCGGCATCAACTCCGCGATGTACTCGTCGAGTCAGCAGTCCTCGTCGTCCTCGGACGCGGGCAGCATCGGCCTCGGTTTCGCGATCCCCGTCAACACCGTCAAGTCCGACCTGGCCAAGCTGCGGGCGGGCAACAACAGCTAACGCTTCACCCTCAGTCAGCAGGGAGTACGTCATGATCACCAAGGTCTCGCACCAGATCGCCGACCACGGTCCCGCCGCCCTCGCCCTGGCCCTCACGGTCACCCGGGACCTGCACCTGCCCATCCCGGCGCCGCGCAGGCCCGAGTCGGCGGCCCGCGCGCCCGAGGTGGTCGTCACGCCGGTCCCCGAGCTGATGGGCCTGCGCACCGCCCCCGTCCGCACCCACCGCCGCAAGGTCCCCCTGAACCGCCTGACCGCAGTCCGCGCCTGACCCCGACCCGGCCTGAACCCGAGCGGACCTGCCCCCGAGCAGACCTGACCTCGGCCGGCCACCGCCCCCCAAGCCGGACCTGGCTCCCAGCCGGGCCCGGCTTCGGGTCGGGCCCGACCGCCACCAGCCCGGCCACAGCGAACACCGTGGAGCCGACCCGGCACCTGGTCCGAACCGCCCCGGTCACCCGAAGGACGACCGGCCCCAACCACCGCCCCAGTGGTCGCCTCCCGGGCCCGCCCCGTAGGTGTGCCTCTCGGGGCGTCGGCCGTGGCAGGCTGAGAGACAGGCGAGAGACATCCGTCCACACCGACCACCGCATCCCGAGGAACCGCGAGCCATGAGCCCCGCCGAAGGCGACCGTGACCCCCAGCGCATCCTGATCGTCGACGACGAGCCGGCCGTACGCGAGGCGCTCCAGCGCAGCCTCGCCTTCGACGGGTACGACACGGAGGTGGCCGTCGACGGCGCGGACGCGCTGGAGAAGGCGACCGCCTACAAGCCCGACCTGGTGGTCCTGGACATCCAGATGCCGCGCATGGACGGGCTGACCGCGGCGCGCCGCATCCGCGGGGCGGGCGACACCACCCCGATCCTCATGCTCACGGCCCGCGACACCGTCGGCGACCGGGTGACCGGCCTGGACGCCGGCGCCGACGACTACCTGGTCAAGCCCTTCGAACTGGACGAGCTGTTCGCCCGTATCCGCGCCCTGCTGCGCCGCAGCTCGTACGCGGCCGCGGTGTCCACCGAGGCCCAGGAGGACGAGGCGCTGACCTTCGCCGACCTGCGCATGGACCTCGCGACCCGGGAGGTGACGCGGGGCGGCCGGCAGGTGGAGCTGACCCGCACCGAGTTCACCCTCCTTGAGATGTTCATGGCGCACCCGCGCCAGGTCCTCACCCGCGAGCAGATCCTGAAGGCGGTCTGGGGATTCGACTTCGAGCCCTCCTCCAACTCCCTCGATGTCTACGTCATGTACCTGCGCCGCAAGACCGAGGCCGGCGGCGAGCCGCGCCTCGTGCACACAGTGCGGGGCGTGGGATACGTGCTGCGCCAGGGCGGCGCCGAGTGAGCAGGCTGGTACGGCGCTACCGGTCCCTGCCGATCAGGGCCCGGCTGGCGGTGCTGGTCGCGGCGGCGGTGGCGTTCGCCGTGGCGGCGGTCTCGGTGACCTGCTGGTTCATCGTGCAGGGGAAACTGTACGACCAGGTCGACAAGGATCTGCAGAACGCGTCGCAGCATCCCGTGCGGACCGGGCAGGTACTCGATCTGCTGGCCACCTGCCCGCAGAAGCCGACCCAGTCCTCCAGTGGGCCGCCCCGCAACAATCTCTACTGGCAGCTGGTCAAGGCGGACGGCACGGCCTGCGTCAGCACGGAGTCCCCGGGCGTCGTGAAGATCACCCGGGCGGACCGCGAGGTCGTGGGACGCGAGAGCGGCCGGGGCATTCTCCGCAACGGCACGGACACCGACGGCAACCCGGTCCGGGTGCTCACCCTGCCTCTGCTGGTCGTCCAGGACGGCGTGCCCCAGGTGTATCCGGGTGCGGCCTGGATGGCCGCCGTCCCGCTCGCGAGCACCGAGAAGACCCTGAACGACCTCGCGCTCGTCCTTCTCCTCGTGTCGGGGATAGGAGTCCTCGGCGCGGGCGCCGCCGGCCTCGCCGTCGCCCGGGCGGGTCTGCGTCCCGTGGACAAGCTGACCGAGGCCGTGGAGCACGTGGCGCGGACCGAGGACCTGACCATCCGGATCCCGGTGGAGGACGACAGCGAGGACGAGGTGGCCCGGCTCTCCCGGTCCTTCAACTCCATGACCGCCTCCCTGGCCAGCTCCCGCGACCTCCAGCAGCAGCTGATCGCCGACGCCGGCCATGAACTCCGTACGCCCCTGACGTCGTTGCGCACGAACATCGAACTCCTCACCCGCAGCGAGGAGACGGGCCGCCCGCTCCCGCCGGAGGACCGCAAGGCGCTGCTCGCCTCGGTGAAGGCGCAGATGACCGAACTGGCCGCGCTGATCGGCGACTTGCAGGAGCTGTCGCGCTCGGAGGGACAGCGCGGTGAACGGGTCCAGGTGGTGTCGTTCCAGGACGCGGTCGAGGCGGCCCTGCGCCGTGCCCGGCTGCGCGGCCCGGAGCTGACGATCACCGCGGACCTGGAGCCCTGGTACGTCCGGGCGGAGCCCTCCGCGCTGGAGCGGGCGGTCGTCAACGTCCTCGACAACGCGGTGAAGTTCAGCCCCGAGGGCGGCACGGTCGAGGTGCGGCTCACCGACGGCGTCCTGACCGTGCACGATCACGGCCCCGGCGTCCCCGAGCACGAACTCCCGCACGTCTTCGACCGTTTCTGGCGCTCCCCCAGCGCGAGGGCCCTGCCGGGCTCCGGCCTCGGCCTGTCCATCGTGGCCCGTACGGTCCACCAGTCGGGCGGCGAGGTCACCCTGTCCCCCGCGGAGGGCGGCGGCACGGTGGCAACGGTACGACTCCCGGGAGCACCGACCCCCCCACCGGAAACACCGGAGCCGACCGGGCCCCTGGCCGACTGAGCGAAACCCATCGGCTACTGGCTCAAGCGCACCGACAAGGCTCGCACGCGTTCACTCGAACGGGTGGACGCTTGTCATTTGCCCTGGTCATATACACCGCCACACCTACGGTGATCGCGTTGCTTGTGCCGTACGCACACCCAGCCCACACTTGAGGAGGAGGTGCCACCTTGACCGCTCTCGCACAAGAGAGGCCGAAGACCATGTCCGAGGCTCAGGCCGAAACTCTGAACGGACCCGACCTGGACGAAGTCCTGTGGCAGGCATGGAAGGCCATGGAACTCCCCGAGGGCTACCGCGCCGAGATCATCGAGGCAGCCATCGAGGTGTCGCCCACCGCCCGCCGTTCGCACGGTCAGATCACCAACCGCCTGCGAAGGGCGCTCGACAGGTTTCTGGATGGGACCGAGTACGCCTGCCATCAGGACGTGAATGTCATCCACAAGCGCAAGGCATGGGTCCCTGATGCCTTCGTCGCCCCCGAGGACACCGAACCGTGCGGTGATGAGGATGACGTGGGTGTGAAGGCCGACTCCGTGCACCTCGTCGTCGAAGTCGTCTCCCCCGGCAAACGCAACCAGGACCGCGACCGCGTCCGCAAGCGCCGCGAATACGCCCGCGCCGGTATCCCCGTCTACGTGCTCATCGACGACTACGACGGTCAGGGCGCCGTCACCCTCTTCACCGGACCGCGCCCCGACAAGGCCGACTGGGAGGACATCCACCGGGTCCCGTACGGCACGGAGGTCACCATCCCGGAAGGCCCCGCCAAAGGGTTCGTCATCGGGGAGGGCATCACCGGGCCCAAGCGGAGCTGACCGCTGATCCTCGGGTCACCACCGGAGGATCAGCGTGTCGTCGGTCGTCGGGGCGGGTGCCGTCAGCGCGTCCGGCAGGGGTGATGCCAGACGGGCGTACGTGCCGCCCCGCGCGAGGAGTTCCTCGTGCGTGCCCGTCTCCACCAGGCGGCCGCGGTCCTCCACCACCGAGGTGATCGCGCCGTCGGCGGCCCGGCCGTCCCGGGCGGCCTGCTCGATACGGCCGGAGAAGCGGCGCGCGGCGAGCAGGAACAGGGGCGCGAGGACGAAGGTGGCCAGCGCCAGGTCCCAGCGCAGCCAGAAGGCGGCGGTGGCGTAGAAGACGGCCGAGAAGGCCGCCGACACGGCCCCCACGACACCGGAGACCACCAACTGCTCGATGGACTCGACGTCTCCGGTGAGCCGTTCGACCAGGTCGCCCTGGCGGTGCCGCTGGAAGAAGTGCGGGGGCAGGTCCTGGACATGGCGGAAGACGGCGGCGCGCAACCGCAGCACGAATCTCTCCGCCGTCCAGGTGGCCAGCGAGTTGCCGAGGTAGCCGACGAGCGCGGCGCGCGCGGCCACACCGAGCCAGGCGCCGGCCGGGCCCCAGAAGGCGGACAGCGAACCGGCCTTCAGGGCGTGGTCGGTCAGCTCGGCGAACAGCAGGATCGCGGCGGTCTCGGCGAGCGCGGCCACGACCACGCACGCGACGATCACCCCGAGCCGCCTGCCGTCCCCCCGCGTCAGCGGCCAGAAACGGTGGAAGGCCTCCCGGGCTTCCCTGAGCATCGACGACTCCTTTCCACAGCTGTGGACACACGGCATGCGCACATGCCCGAGGCGGGGCCACCGGTGCGACCACGCAGTAACCGGTGACCCCGCCTCACGACGGCCTTGCTCAACCCTTGCCTCGGCGCTTGCCTCGGCGCTTGCCTCGGCGCTTGTCCCAGCGCTTGCCTCAGCGCTTGCCTCAGCGCTTGTCTCCGACCGGGCGGCGCCGCGGCGCGGGCTTCTTCGGCGCCGGCCTCTTCGGCTCCGGGCCGGGCTTGCAGTGCTTCTTGCCGACGGGGGCGAGCTTGCGGAAAGACATGGAATTTCCCTCCCTGATTCCTGGTTTATACCCAGCTTGCTTTTACGACGGGATTACTTGTGGCCCACCTGGCGCTTGGGCTCGTGCTTCTTCGGCTCGTGCTTCCGGGGCTTCGGGGCCGGATCCGGGGCGGGCTTGCGGGTCTTCTTCACCGGGACGATCTTGCGGAAGCTCATGGCTTGACCTCTCTCTTCTGGTGTCATTGAGCCTTTTCCAACCTGCTGCTGCAGCCTGGTAGTTGGGCTGACAACATGGTGAAGCCCCTGGTAGATGGGTTTTCGACCAAGAGAACCGTGTC
>NZ_JBSFIH010000028.1:0-116592 GCF_053597455.1 Streptomyces sp. NPDC001393 | reverse complement strand
AGGCAGCGGCAACTCCCGTAACGGCACCCGGGCCAAGACCGTGCTGACCGACGTCGGCCCGGTCGAGGTGAAGGTGCCCCGCGACACCGCCGGCACCTTCGAACCGCAGATCGTGCGCAAGCGGCAGCGCCGCCTGACCGGCGTTGATGAGATGGTGCTGTCGCTGTCCGCGAAGGGCCTTACCCACGGAGAGATATCGGCGCATCTGGCCGAGGTGTACGGCGCCGAGGTGTCCAAGCAGACCTGAAGCTTCCCCTTGATCGTGGACACCTGGAGACTGGGACCTGAGGTTCCAGAGGAAGTAGCACCAGGTGGGAAGCAAGTACACGAAGCGGTACACCGAGGAGTTCAAGCGGGACGCGATCGCGCTCGTCGACTCCTCGGGCAAGACGGTCACCGCGGTGGCGAGGGAGCTCGGCATCAGCTCGGAGTCCTTGCGCGGCTGGTACCGCAAGGCCAAGGCCGACCGGGCCGAGGGTCACAGCGGCGAGCTGACCAGCGCCGAGCGCGAGGAACTGCGGCGGCTGCGCAAGGAGAACCGCGAACAGCAGCAGACGATCGAGATCCTGAAAAAAGCGACCGCCTTCTTCGTGAAGGAGAACGACCGGTGAGCGAGTTGTACCGGTTTATCCATGCGGAGAAGGCGAACTACCCGATCACCCTGCTGTGCCGGGTGCTCCACGTGGCCCGCTCCTCCTACTACGCCTGGCGCGAGGGCGAAGCCGCCCGCCGCAGGCGCCAAGCCGCCGACGAGGCACTCGCGCACGAGATCACCGTGCTGCACCTCGCCTCCCGCCGTACCTACGGTGTCCCGCGTATCCACGCCGAGCTGCGCCGCCTCGGGCGGCGGGTGAACCGCAAGCGCATAGCCCGCGTGATGCGCGAGCACGACATCCGCGGTGTTACCCGCCGCAAGCACCGCTCGCTGACCCGGCCGGACAAGAGGGCGAAGCCGGCCCCGGACCTGATCGGCCGCGACTTTCACGCCGGTACGCCCGGAACCAAACTGGCCGGCGACATCACCTTCCTGCCCACCGCCGAGGGCTGGCTCTACCTCGCCTGCTGGCTGGACCTGGCCACCCGCGAGGTCGTCGGCTATGCCATGGCTGATCACCACCGTGCCGAACTCGTCGTCGACGCCCTGGACATGGCCCACGGCCGGGGCCACCTGCAGCCCGGCTGCGTGATCCACAGTGATCGCGGAAGCGAGTACACATCGACCCAATTCCAACATCGAATAAGGGAGTTGGGGCTGCGGCAGAGCTGCGGGCGCACCGGATCATGCTTCGACAACGCCGCTGCCGAGAGTTTTTGGGCACTCCTCAAGGAAGAGATCGGCACTCGTGTCTGGCCCGACCGAGCCACCGGCCGCGCCGAGGTCTTCGCCTTCATCGAGACGTTCTACAACCGCCGTCGCCTGCGCAAACACAAGGTCTTCGGCTACCTCACCCGAGCGGAGACCCGGCAACGACAACAGCACGCCCTCGCGGCATAACGAACGAGTGTCCGAGATCACGGGGAAACTTCACAGGCGGGGTTGACCCCGACCGCGGACGTCAGAACGAACCCGGCCAGCGTGCATGCCACGGTGGCCAGCGCGAATACCGGCACCTCGCGCGGTTCGGCGGTAGCCGGGGCCGTGGCGCCGGCGTCCAGGTCGGTGGTGAAGAACCGGCGGAAGAAGCTGTACTCGACGGCGATGGCCACCAGCCAGGGCAGGGCCATCAGGGGGGCGAACCGGGTGAAGCTCAGCCCGCTGGCGGCGAACGCCAGCAGGTTGGTCAGGTTGGAGACCGGCAGCAGCAACGACGCGGTGTTCGACAGGTGGGTACAGGCGTACACGTGCGGCCGGGACCGGGCCCCGAGCCGGGCGGCGGTGGCGAACACCACCGGGGTCAGCAGCACGATGGTGGCGTCCAGGCTGAGCACCGCGGTGATCACCGAGGCGAGGGCAAAGACCTGTATCAGCAGGCGGCGCGGCCGGCCCGCCGCGGTGCGGGCCATCCACGCCCCGCATGCGTGGAACAGGCCCTCGTCGTCGCACAGCTGGGCCAGGACCAGCACGGCGGCCAGGAACCCGATCACCGGCCCCAGCCGGGCGGCCTCGTCAGCCGCGTGGGCCAGCGGGATCGCCCCGATGGCGATGGCGACACCGGCGGCCGGGACCGCGACGACGGCCTCCGGCCAGCCGAACGGGCGGATGACCGCGCATGCCAGCACGACCGCAAGAAGAACGGCGGATAGGGCCTCCGCCAGCGCAGTACTCACCGCGCTATCTTCTCCGGTCGGGCGGTTCGGCGACCGGGGCGTCGGCCGGGAAGTCGCCGTGGTTCGGCTTCGGCTGACCCCGCGCTGAAGCCCCGCCAAGACGCCCACGGGGTGACCATGCCAGCCTGCGCCTGACCGAACCAGTCGGAACACCACAAGACCGAGCACCCGCACCCACGCCTCACCAAGCGTGACCCCGGCCGTAGGCGCTGGGGCCCTCGGGCGGCTGGTGGCTGGTGTGTGCACGGTGCCAAGGATGCTGCGGATGCGGGACATGGCGTGGACGGCATGGCTCCGGGCGAAGAGCTGGAGTGAATCCCGTAAAACGGGAAACGTGGGATTTATCGGATATTCGGTAGGAGGTCGGCCCGATGTCTACCGGCACGCTTCTGGCGATCGTCATCCCCGTCGCGGTGGTCGTTGTACTGATCGCCGCAGGTTTGGTTCTCTTCTCTCGGCACCGTTCCCTGCGCAAGCGCTACGGGCCCGAGTACGAACGCACGGTCGACGGCGCCGACAGCCGGCTCGCCGCCGAACGCGAACTCAGCGCACGCGAGAAGCGCCACGACAAGCTCGACATCAAGCCCCTGCCCGACCGTCTCCGCGAGCGCTACACACGGGACTGGGACCACGTGCAGCACGAGTTCGTGGACCGGCCGGAGGACGCCGTCCACGACGCGGACCGCCTGGTCACCTCACTGATGCACGACCGCGGCTACCCCACCGACAGCTACGACCAGCAGCTGAAGGATCTCTCCGTGGAGCACAGCCGCACCCTCGACCACTACCGCACCGCCCACGAGATCGACACGCTCAGCGCCAGCCACAAGGCCACCACGGAACAGCTGCGCAGCGCCATGGTGCACTACCGGGCACTGTTCGACGAACTGCTCTCCGACGGCGGCCAGACCCGCCACGCCCCGGCCTGACCCCCGAACAAGCAGGGCCGACGACACGGAGGAGATATGCAACGCGACGACGCACCCCACACGCCCGACAGCGGCCTGTCCACAGAGGAACTCGCCAAGTCCCCCGACACCAACGCAGAACCAGGCGCCCCGCTCTACCCAGGAGAGGGTGAGAGCGCCGAGAGCACGGATACTGCCGACGACATCGCCTCCTGCAGCACGCAAACCGCTGCCGCGGACAAGACGGCGGGAGCACGGACCGAGGACGCGGACGAGATGCCGCAGCTGCTGACGGCAGAGGACCAGGCGAGTTTCCGCGAACGCTGGGAGAAGATCCAGAACACCTTCGTCGATGACCCCCGCGAAGCGGTCCAGGCCGCGGACAGCCTGGTCGCCAGCGTCATGCAAACCCTCGCCACAACATTCGACGAACACAAGAAGACGCTCGAAGGCCAATGGAGCCAAGGCGGACAGGTCGACACCGAGGCCCTGCGCACGGCCCTGCGCCACTACCGCTCGTTCTTCAACCGCCTGCTCACCACCTGAAACCCGACCCGCGAAACGGGACGAAAACACAGCCCAGGCGATCGCCGCCGGCCTGCCCGTCATCAGCGGCCGACACACCGGCCGGAAAGAAAGAAGTGCGCCATGATCGCGCTTGGCATCATCCTCCTCATCGTCGGATTCCTCCTCCACACCGGCATCCTGTGGACGATCGGCATCATCCTGCTCGTCATCGGACTGATCCTGTTCCTGCTCGGCTCCGTCGGCCACGCCGTTGGCGGCCGCCGCCACTACTGGTAGACGCCATCGGCCGCCTGGAGACTGGCAGCACCTCTCTCCCGACCCCCGCCCGGCCATGCCAGACACCCGGCGACGAGCTGGCCTTTCCCAAGAGCCCACGATGACCCGGCGCAGACGTTCCTCCGCTGGCATCCGAGCAGCCTCCGGGCCCACCTGCACGAGATTGGTGTCCCCCCCGCAACACGGCAGGACCTCCGCGATCCGCCAACTCGTCCTCCAGACCCCGGCCCCCGTCATCGCGAAGGCACTCAGCTACCACGACAGGACAGCCACCACCTGGTCACCGAAGCCGGAGAAACCTGGAGCCGGTACGCCCCCGGCGACGAAGCGACCGGTGGCTTGGAGACGGTGGCGGTGCGCATGCCCGACCATCCCGTCGCACTGGCGCTGCTGTCGGCCTTCGGTGGCGGTGTCACGGCCCCGTCCGCCAACCGCTTCGGCTCGGTCAGCCCGACCACGGCGGACCATGTCCGTGCCGAGCTCGGCGGTGGGGTCGACTTCGTCCTGGACGGCGGCTCCTGCACGGTCGGCGTCGAGTCGACCATCGTCGACGTCACGGGTAACGTCCCGAGCATTCTTCGGCCGGGCGGGGTGACGCGCGAGGACCTCGAAGCGGTGCTGGGGTGCCCGCTCGGGGTCCTCTCGACGAGCCGCGTCCGGGTGCCGGGGCAGCATCCGTCGCACTACGCGCCGCGGGCGCGGGTCGTCCTCGTCGAGCCGGAGAAGGTCGTCGGCGAGGCGGAGCTGGCGCAGGAGCTGGGGCACCGGGTGGGCGTCTTTCTGCCTGCGTCCTTCGCCGATGCTGCGGTGAAGGTGCACGCCGTGGTGCAGGTCCCCGGTTCGATGGCTGCCTATGCGCGCGGGCTGTACGGGTTCCTGCGTGAACTCGACGAGCAGGGGTGCGACCTCATCGTGGCCTCATTGCCGGTGGAGGAGGGACTGGGCCTGGCGATTGCCAACCGGCTCCGCCGCGCCGCGGGTCCCCGGCCCGCCGTGTGACCGACACCGACGCTGTTCCCTTTACCGCTCCCGGAGACGGGGGCCGGGCGGATACGTGACGGGTTCGGCTGAGCGGCCACTGCTCTGGCAGGCCGGGCACAGCTCGTGCCGCCAGTCGTCGGTGACGACCGTTCCCCATCCCCGGCACACCTCGCAGCCCGCGGCCCGCGCCAGGTCGGCGCGGGAGCCATCGGAGTGCCCTCCCGTGGATGATCAAGCGGTGCACCCGATGGGTTCCTCATCCACGTATACGAGGGTCCTGTGGCCGCGGCAATTCACGCTGAGCAGTGACAGCGGGGGCGGTCAGAACGCGGCGGGGACTGTGGCGTCGAGGCCGCGGGCGGCGACGAGTTGTGCGCTGCCGTCGGCGAGGCGGTAGCGCAGGCCCACCACGGCGGCCTGCCCGGCGGCGACCTTGTCGGCGAGGACCCGGGAGCGGTCCAGGAGCAGGTCGGCGGTGTGCCTTATGTGCTCGGCGAGGATCTGGTCGGGTTCGACCTGTCCGGCGGCCCGCGCGGCCAGCACGCTGGGGGTCACCCGCTCGACGACGTCCCGGACGTACCCGGCCGGTGTCATGCCGTTCTCCAGGGCGGCGCAGGCGGCGCCGACCGCGCCGCACGAGTCATGGCCGAGGACCACGACCAGCGGGCAGCCCAGCACGTCCACGCCGAACTCGATGCTGCCCAGCACCTCCGGGCCCATGACGTGGCCCGCGGTGCGCACCACGAACAGGTCGCCCAGGCCGCGGTCGAAGATGATCTCGGCGGCCAGCCGGGAGTCGGAGCACCCGAACAGCACGGCGAAGGGCTGCTGGGACGGGGCGGTCTCGGCGCGGCGGGCGGCGTCCTGGTTGGGGTGCTCGGGGGTACCGGCGACGAAGCGCCGGTTGCCGGCCAGCAGCAGCTCGAAGGCGTCGCGGGGTGTCGGGGTGTGGATCTCGGTCATGGCCGAAGCCTACGAGCCGGATCGTTCGTTGGCAGTGCGTGGATGCTCACAACGGTGATGCGCAGCCCTCTGCGGCCTCGCTGGAGGTGTACTGGCTCTCGCCCTGGTCGGACGGTCACACCGATGCCGACGTGCAGGGACGCGCGACGGACCGGCTGGCGTCGTGGGACGGACGGGCGGTGATAGTCGCCATCGCGGTGACCACCGTGATCCTCGCGGTGGTGTCCGGCGTGTTGCGTGACCTGCCCAGGTGAGCGTGTATGTGCTGTTCGGGGAACTGGTGGTGCGCAGCTGGCGTGCCGCAGCCGGCCGGCCACCGGATGGGCCGCAGGATGACCGCCCGGACGGGCGGTGTGGCGGGCTCGATTCTCCGGCGGCGCCTGCGCATCCGTCGGATTGTGCGGATCCTGCGGGACCGCCCGCCCGGCTGGTCCGTTCTCCCGGCGGTGCAGCCGCCCCGTGCCCCTGCGCCTCGTGCACACGGGTGCGGGCCGTGGGAGTTGCGTGCGCGTCAGGGTGCGGGAGGGACGGCGCGGGCCAGGGGTTCCAGGTTGCCGTAGAGGGCGGCGTGGAGTGCGGCGGCGAGTTCACGGGCGCGTTCTTCGTTGGGCACGCCGTGCATCATGAAGTAGACCGGCCCTGTGTAGGCGTCCAGGTCGACCTCGTGGCCGTGGACCAGGCGGGTGATCGCGTCCCGGATTGCCTCGTTGACGGTATTGGCGACCGCGTGGCCGGCGCCGGCGGTGAGGGTGTCCGCCTTCACGGTCCACCGCTGCCGCTTCTCGGATTCGATGGCGACGAATACGGCGTTGTGCGCCATGGCGTTGCGGTAGACGTCGTGGAAGGCGTCGGTGCCTGTGGCGTCCGGGATGAGGTGCGCGGGGCAGGGAACCGGCAGAGGCTGCACCAGGGCATTCTGCCAACAGGTGAGATCTCTGCGCACCCGCCACGCGATGGCGGGTCAGGTTGAGTGATCAGCAGATGGCTGGGGCGCTGTGGCCTGCGGTGGTGCCGGCGAGCGTGCGCCGCCTTCACACCTCGCCGGCCCGATGACGTGCCCTTGGATGCCGGGCGGACGCGGGTGCAGGCTCGGGTCACCCGTGGACGGTGCCGGCCTCATACAGGCCCCGGACTCCTACCTCTGTCCCCAGGGGCGGCATCGGGATCACGAATCCTCCCCTTCGGCTCGGGCCTGCGCCAGCAGCGCCGCCGCCACGACGTCGTCTGTCCCGTCCCCGCTGGGTTCAACGAGCGTGTCCACCACGTCGCCGACGGCAGGGCCGAGGACCTGCCGGGTGAGGCGTTCCAACAGCTCGGGGTCGGTGCCGCTGCCGGGACCGGTGAGGTCCACCCGCATCGGCCGGCGCGGAGCGAACACCTCCGGCCCGGCTGGTGCCTCACTCGCCTGCGCTTCGGCGAGCGCGCGGTAGACCGAGGCCACCGAGGGATGGTGGCCTGCGTTCTTGCCCGTCTTGATGGTCAGCTTCTTCGCGATCTCGGGGACGGGACGCCGCGGTCCTTCAGCGCGCGGGCGAAGAGGAGCATGTCGTCGTCGATGACCTTCGGCCGCCCGCCGTGGTTGCCCTTGGCCGCCGCGGTCGCCTGGCCCTCCAGGGTCTTCTCGCGGATGTAGTTGCGCTCGATCTGGGCCGCGGCGGCCAGGACGGCGAAGAACATCGCGCCCATGCCGTTGGGGTCGTAGATGCCGCTGAGCGGTCCGGTGAGGAGTTCGAGGTGGACGCTGGCGGCCTGGAGCTGGCCGGACAGGGGCATCAGCTCGGCGGCGTTGCGGCCGAGGCGCTTGAGTTCGTGGACGGTGAGGTTGGCCTCCTGGTTGGGGGCGGCCTCCTTGATGTCGTACGCGAGCTTGAGCGCCTTCTCCAGTTCGGGCCGGACCTTGACCCGGGTGGAGATCTTCTCTCTGAAGATCCGCTTGCAGACCGGTGCGAGCGCGTCGGGCTGGGAGGCGAGTTCCTGCTGGGCGGTCGAGCAGCGCGCGTACCCGATCCGGATCGGCTTGGACGCCGCGGCAGCAGGCAGAGCATCGACGGGCGGGCCCGGCTTCCAGGGCCGCCCCGGGCCGCGGTCCTCCGGCACGGGGACGTCGAGTTCCTCGCGGAGCGCGGGCACGAGGATGAAGCGGGCGGTGTGGTACTTCGTCGCGCGTCTCCCGGCGCGGGTGCGGCAGGGACTGCCGACCGGGGCTTCACACTTCGGACAGTCGTTTCGCTCTACCGCGATTGGGGCTTGATGGGGCGTCAGGTCACCCCAGAAGTCTGTCAGAACTGTCTCGCACAACGCCGGGGTTTTGGGAGGACTTCTGCGAACGGCGACCTGCGGATTCGTGATCACTTCCGGTGCTCTCGCAGAACTCTCGCAACCGGTCATTTGTGAGAGCCCGTCACCAAGGCTGTGACGAGCTACCGGGACCTCGCCCTTGGGGGCGCACTCACACGTCGCGGCGTTTCACGACGAGAACGGCGAGTGCGACCGTGATCAGCGGCCAGAGCGTGTACACGATCCAGGAGCCGGGGACCGTGGCGGTGTAGCCCAAGGATCCGGGGTCCGGCCCCCAGGTTTGGATCAGGCGGTTCCAGGCGGCCGACACCAGTGCGTGTTTGATGTCCGCCGACCAGCGGCTGCTCTCCGAGAACATGGGGGGCAGCATCACCTGGGTGAAGACACTGGTGATCATGGTCCCGGCGGCATGCCGGAGCAGAACACCGAGACCCAGACCGACCAGGGCGCAGACCGGAGCCAGCAACGCGGATGCCACCAGCGCCCGGAACACACCGGGGTGGGTGATCGGAAGGTCAGCGTGGTGCCCGTCCAGGATGGCCTGGGAGACCAGGAAGGAACCGGTGGAGGCGGCCGTGCCGACCGCGGTCCACAGTGCGGCGGTGACGGCTGCCTTGGCCAGCACGATCGAGCCGCGGGCCGGGACGGCCACGGTGGTGGTGCGGATCAGCCCGCTGCTGTATTCGCTCACGACGGCGAGGGCGCCGATGCTGCTGGCGACGAGGATCAGCGTCCAGTAGCCGGCCGGCGGATAGGCGTCGTAGGGCCGGAAGTCAGCGGGGCCGGAGGGCGCGGCTTTGTCCGCCAGCGTGGCCACGGCGGTGGACCCGATGACGAACAGGAGGGTGAGTGCGATCGTCCACGGTGTGGACCGCAGGGACCGTGTCTTGGTCCACTCGGCGGCGAGCAGGTCGCGGAAGCGGGCGGGCGGCGCGGTGACGGAGGTGGCCCGGCGGGCGGAGTGAGCGTGATCATCGGGGCTGTCCTGCCTGGTATTCGGTGCTGTCGGCGGTGAGTTCCATGAAGGCCGCCTCCAGTGAGGCGGTGCGGGTGGTCAGCTCGTTCAGCTGGATACCGTTGTCGAAGGCGAGCGCCCCGATCCGGTCGGCCGGGAGCCCGGTCACGGCGAGTTTCTCCACGCCGGTCGAGCCCTCCGGCTCGACCGAGGCGCCCGCCGCGGTCAGTACGGCTGCCAGCTCGGCGGCCTGCGGTGTCCCCACCACAAGGCTGCTACGGGTGCTACGGGCCGCGAAGTCCCGTACCGACTCGGCGGCGATGAGGCGGCCCCGGCCGATGACGACCAGCTGGTCGGCGGTGTTCTCCATCTCCGACATCAGGTGGCTGGAGACGAAGACCGTGCGTCCCTCGGCGGCCAGGCACCGGAAGAGCCGGCGTACCCAGAGCACGCCCTCCGGGTCCATGCCGTTGATCGGCTCGTCGAACATGAGCACAGGCGGGTCGCCGAGCAAGGCGGTGGCGATGCCGAGCCGCTGCTTCATGCCGAGGGAGAATCCGCTGATGCGGCGGTTCGACACCTCGGCCAGCCCCACCTCATGAAGCACCTCGCCCACCCGGCGCCGCGGGATGCTGTTGCTGCGGGCCAGAGCGGACAGGTGGGCCGCAGCGCTGCGTCCGCCGTGAACCTGTCCGGCGTCGAGGAGGGCGCCGACGTGCCGCAGTCCGCGCGGGTGGCGGTGGAACAGGACTCCGCTGACGGTGGCGGAGCCGGTGGTTGGCGCGTCCAGGCCGAGGATCATCCGCAGGGTGGTGGACTTGCCGGCTCCGTTTGGGCCGAGGAATCCGGTGACCTGGCCCGGCCGCACGGTGAAGGACAGATGCTCGACGGCCGTCTTGCTGCCGTAGCGCTTGGTGAGTTCGCTGACTTCGATCACGGCATCCCCACACTGCCGAGAGGAGCCCTGTCCGGGCATGGGGCCGTGGGCGGCAATCATGCGGCCGGATTGAACCGTGGGCGTACGTCCCCGGGCTGATGCCACGCTGCTGGTGGTCCAGTTAGTCTCGCGGCGTGAACCCCATGACGACCATCCCGTTGCCTGCGCGCGTCGCGCACCCCGGCCTTGTTCCCAGGAGGGGACACCGCCGATGACGAGAACCAAGGCCATGGCCTGGGCGGGGGGTGCCTCCTACCTCCTCGTGGTGGGTCTGCTGGTGGGGGCCGCACCGCGGGCGTCGGGCACGGTCCACGGTGTCGGGGCGCTGCTGGCTGTGAGCCTGCTCGCCGGTGTGGTGCGACGGATGCCGCTGCTGGCTCTGGTCATGGCACTCTTCGGATCCACTGCTGTGGTGGTGGGCCCCCCGAGTTACGGCCATGAGAACCGGGCGGCGTCATATCAGGGCCAGTTCCTGTCGTATCTGGCGGTGGACCTCGTTTTGGGCCTCATCGTCGCCACTTGCGCACGGCGCACTTCGACTGCTGCTGTGGCCGCGTCTTTCACGGTGCAACTCCTGGTGATCAGCGTCTTCGCGCACGGGAACAGTCTGGCCACCAACGGGCTGATCGCCCTCCTGGCGTTGGCCGCATCCTGCATGACCGGTCTGCTGAGCCGCGAGCGCCGCGAGCACGCAGTGGCGCTGCGGACACAGCAGGTGGCCGAGGCCGTGACCGCCGAACGGCTGCGCATCGCACGGGAGCTGCACGACATGGTCGCGCACAGCATCGGCATCATCGCGATCCAGGCCGGTGTGGGCAGCCGGGTCATCCAGACCCAGCAGGCCGAGGCGCACGAGGCCCTGCGCGCCATCGAGGCCACCAGCAGAGAGACCCTCTCGGGACTCCGGCGCACGCTGGTGTCACTCCGTCAGGCCGACCCAGGCGCGACCACCTCGGAGCAGTCACAGCTCGCACCCACGCCGGGGCTGGCGGACATCGAACGGCTGGCGGCAGCGACCGCGGGCGCAGGGGTACGCGTCGACGTGCGCTGCACCGGACAGCAGCGTCCCGTGCCGGCTGACATCGACCTGTCCGCCTACCGCATCGTGCAGGAGGCGCTGACCAACGTGGTCCGACACGCGGGTACCGGGCGTTGCCGGGTGGCCATCGACTACGGAGACGAGGAGCTGTCCGTGGAGGTCCTCGACCACGGGCACGGCGCCACCAAGGACGGCTTGGCCCACGGCTTCGGCCTCATCGGAATGCGGGAACGGGTCGGTCTGCTGGGCGGCCACCTCAGCGCCGGGCCACGCCCTGAGGGCGGCTTCCGGGTGGCGGCCCGGCTGCCGCTGCCCGCGTCCGCCCGAGTTCCGGCGGGGGCCCGATGACCGTCCGTGTGGTGCTCGCCGACGACCAGCCTTTGGTTCGGTCCGGTCTACGTGTGATCATGGCCGATCACCCAGATCTGGAGGTCGTCGGTGAAGCCGCCACCGGCGCTGAGGCCGTCCAACTGGTCAGGGATGCCAGCCCCGACGTCGTGGTCATGGACATCCGGATGCCCGGCATGGACGGGATCGAGGCCACCCGCCTGATCACTGCCGATTCGGCAACCACACGCGTCCTCGTCCTGACCACCTTCGACGAGGACGACCATGTCTACGGCGCGCTCCGGGCCGGCGCGAGCGGCTTCGTGGTCAAGGACATGGCGCTGGACGACATCCTCGCGGCGATCCGCGTGGTCGCCGCCGGCGACGCACTGATCGCGCCGGGCGTGACGCGCCGTCTGATCGCGGACTTCATCGGCCGCCCCGCGGCTGTCCCGGAGCGCTCCCCACGGCCGGTCGAGGGCATCACCGAGCGGGAACGGGAAGTGCTGACCCTGGTCGGACGCGGCCGGTCGAACACCGAGATCGCCGAGGACCTCTTCATCACGGTGGCCACCGCCAAGTCACACGTGTCACGGCTGCTCACCAAACTGGGCGCCCGGGACCGGGTCCAGCTCGTCATCACCGCCTATGAGATGGGGCTCGTCACCCTGCCTCGCTGAAGCATGCAAGTCATACCGCTGGGGCCTGCTCGTCCTCCAACACGCTGAAGTCGACGTCGAGGTCGGTGTCGTAGTCCTCCGGGGTGACCCCTATCTCATGGGTGGAGTAGACGCCGAACCGGTTGACGTGCTCCGTCAGGTAAGGCGAGATCTGAGCCTAGGCCCAGCGGGTCGATGACCCAACCCTCGCCCTGCAACTGCCGCACCACATCGGCGATATCGAGGGTGTTGTGGAAGATCAGCAGGTTGGCGAGCAAAGAGGTGAACGGCGGGCCGTACCTAGAGGTTGCTCCCGGTGACCAGCTTCAACAGACCCTCGGTGTCTGTCAGGTCGGGAACCACAGCGTGCGCACCTGCCGCGCGCAGTTCCTGAGCGGAGCTGCGGCCTGTCGCGACGGCGATGACGCGGACGCCGGTGGCCAGACCGCCCTCGACGTCGGCGGGGGTGTCGCCGATCAGAACGGTCTCCTGGAGCGCGGAGGATGAGCGGGCGAGCGCCAGTTTCACCAGCCCCGGTCGCAGGTCGGCGTCCTCGCCGTAGGCGCCTTCGTCCCACTGGATGTGGGTGTCCAAGCCAAAGACGTTGAGCTTGATCTCGGCGACGGCGCGCACGTTGCCGCTGACCACGGTCTGCCGCACCCCGGCAGCGTCGAGGGCGTCGAGGGCGGCTGCGGCACCGGGCAGGGCGTGCCCCTGCTCGCGCAGTGCGCCGGCGTGCCGGATGTGCTGCGCTGTGAGTGCCGCCGCGAAACGCTCGAAGTCGGCTCGGTCGGCGGTGAGGCCGTGGAGCTTGGCGGTCTCCCGGAAGATCACGGCTTCGGTGATGCCGTCGATCTTTGCTTGTCGGCGCATCGCCTTACCGGTCACTTCCTCGAACGCTGCGGCGGACAGCCTGCGTCCGACTCCGCGCGTGTCGATGAGTGTGTGGTCGATGTCCCACAAGACGAGCTGTGGCATGCGGCGGGCCCTTCCGAACGGAACGTCCAAGCAGATGCGCTGAGTCCCCCAACCGTCTCCTTCGGTGTGGCCTTGGTCGCGGGCAGGAAGCGGGTGCCGAGTCCTGCGGCCGGTACGACCGCCTTGCGGACCGTACGGGCGGAGGCGGGGTCGCTGTGCAGTGGGGGACGATCATGCGGCCCATGCTCGGGGACGCGGATGAGAGTGCGCCCGGAGAAACATGGGAACCGGCTGTGGAAGTGATACCGGCGGTAACTCTTGTGGCTTTAACCGACTTTGAAACCGAGTCATTCGAACTTCTTGTTTCCTGTGAGTCGCGTGTGCGAAGGTGAGCCTTCCTGCGGGAGGGCAAAGGCAGGCGTCGAACGCCCGGGCCGGCCCTTTAGGTATGTACCAGAACCAGGTATGCACCACATCGGCACTGCTTTCCGACAGGACGGCATTCGTGTGCGGTCCTGCGGCTGGAAGGAAATGGTTCCGTGCAGTCCCCCCACCCCCCACGCCCGCCTTATCCGCCGCTGCCCGGTTCGCCCGGGGAGTCCGACCGCACTCTCGCCGCCCGGCTCGGCGGCCCGCACGCCGCCCACCATCACGCCGTGGCCCTGCTGCTGGCGCGCCACTGGCGGGCCGCCCGTGACTACGCCGTCGTCTGTCTGGCCTCCGCAGGTCCCGCGCCGCAGCTCGTGGCCACCGCCGCCTTCCATGAGGTCCTCGGCCGGATGGCGGGCGGAGCGGCCGTGGGCGCACTGCGCCCGCACCTGCTCGTCGCCGTCCGTGACATCGTCCGCGCCTGGGCGGCGGACGACGTGACCTGCGCGACCCTGCCGGAATTGCGCAAACCGGCCGGAGGCCGCGGACTGTGTGCGGCAAAGCCCGGAACGCCGGAAAGGCGACAACTCGCCGAACGCGCGTTCCATGCACTTCCCGGCGCCTCGCAATGCCTTCTGTGGCACACCGAGGTAGAAGCGGAACCCATAAACATACCCGCCGGTCTGCTGGGTATCGACCCGGCCACCGCGGCCACCGCCCTGGAACAGGCGCGCGACCAATTCCGGGCGGGTTGCGTACGCGCCCACCGGGAACTCGCGCCCTCCGCGGAATGCCGCTTCTACAACCGCCTTCTGGACGTGACCGTGCGCCGCGGCGGCGCCCTGCTGCCGGACGTACGACAGCACCTGACGGCCTGCGCGTACTGCCGGCACGCCGCCGACACCTTCGCGCTGTTCGACGGCGGCCTGGGCCTCCTGCTCGCCGAGACCGTGCTCGGCTGGGGCGCCCGCCGCTATCTCGACTCGCGCCCGGGACGCGGCGCCGTCGAGGAGTTGCCGTGCGCACCGGCACCCGTCCCGGTGGCAGCGGGGGCGGGCGGCAGGCACCGCTCCGGGCCCGTCGGCGGCCACCGCACGGCCGTGGTCATCGGCGTCGGACTGGCCTCGCTCGCGCTGCTCGCCACCGTCCTGGCGGTCAGGAGCTGGTCCGATGACAACGGTGTCCCCCAACCGGGCGCCACCTGGGGTGCCCCCGCCGGCCACACCACGCACCCGGGCGGCACCGGCGCCCGGGCCGCCGGCTCCCCCTCCGCCGCCTCGCTCGGTGAAGCCGTCGAGGTGGCCCGCGGCGGCCTGCGCGCACTGGCCTCCGGGCGCTGCCTGGACGTGCGCGGGGACGGCGTGCGGGCAGGTGCCGGTGTCGGACTCGCGCCGTGCTCCTCCGCCGCCTCGCAGCAGTGGTCGTACCAGGCCGACGGACTGCTGCACAGCGTCACCGACCCGTCCCTGTGCCTGGCCGCCGACCCGGGGACGCAGCGCGTCGTGCTGGCCGGATGCGTCGTGCACGCCGGAGAGGTGGCGTACGACATCACCGTGCGCGGCGAGATCCTGCCGCGCCGGCACGAGGGCCTCGCGCTTGCTCCGGGCCCCGGCGACGCGTCCGCCCGTGTCACGCTGGCGCCGCGCGACGGTTCGCCGGAGCAGCGCTGGGTGCTGGAGCCGTGGGCCGACGGGACGGGGCGGCCGTACGCGGCGCCGGGCGCACCGGGTGTTCCCGGCGTACCGGGCGGTCCCGGTGCTCTGAGCGGTCCCGGCGCTCGTGGTGAGGGGTGGGCGCCGAGCGGGGCGGACGCGCCAGGGGATCGGCAGCCGGGGTCCGCCGAGGGTGATGGGTCCTTGAGGGGCGATGGCGGGGGTGGCCCCGCGCACGGAAACACCTCGGGCGGGAAGCCGGAGGGCGCGGGCGGCGGGCCGGGGGAGTGGAGGGTTCCGGGGGAGCCGGGTGAGGTGGACGAGACCCGGATCGCCCAGGTCCGCGCCGGGCACGACGGGCGGCGCACCGGGTCCGTCCCGCTCGCGCGGGCGGTGCGTGCGGCGCACCGGATCCCTCCGCGGGTCGCCATCACGGGCGCCGCCGTACCGGCGACCGTGGGTGCACTGCTCCGCTGACCCGCGGCGCGGGCCGTTCCCCGGAGCCCTGGCCGCGATCGAGCCACCGCGCCGAAGTCATGCGGAATTTACAGACTTCAAGCGGATGTCCTATCGCGTTGCGGCCGGGTGAGTGCGCGGTGAAGTGGGTGGGGACTTTGCCGGGGTTGTGGTGGTGTGGCGCGGGGATCCGGATGGTTTCCCGCCCGCACCGGCCAGGGGAATTGCCGCGTTTTCCGGCTCTTGCGCGGAATTCGACCCGTTGGCCGAATCGATGTCACCGGACGCGAAAAGGGGGCGTCGTTATTGACCCGTGAGTAGGCCGAGGCTAGTTTCCGGTGCCCTCGCACCAGATCGTTCCGCCGCACACCCCCCACCGTGCTGTCTCGCCGATCGTGCCGGAGCATCATGACCTCGCCTGTGCGCCTCCGTGACCTCGTCCTGTGCCTCACCCCGTTCGGAGAATCCGACGCCGGGCTCGCCGCCGCGGCCTGCGCCGCCGGCGCGCTCGGCATCCTCGACCTCGGCGCCGGGGACCGAAGGTCCCGAGAGGCGCTGTCCCGGCTGAGACGGTCGGCGCCGGGCCCCTTCGGGGTGCGGGTGACCGGGCGCTGCGCGCTGACCCCGGCCGAGGTCGGCGACAGCCCCGACACCGTGATCCGCACCGCGGACGCAACCTGGAGCCCGTCCGAACTCCCTTCCCACTGGCGCGTGTTGGCGGAGGTCACGGACATCCAGCAGGCACGCGCGGCCGTGCGCGCGGGTGCCCAGGGGCTCATCGCCCGCGGTGGTGAGAGCGGTGGCCGGGTCGGCGAGCTGAGCACCTTCGTCCTGCTGCAACAACTGCTGTCCGACGAGGAGTCGGGTCGCGTCCCGGTCTGGGCCTGCGGCGGCATCGGCCCGCGTACGGCGGCGGCCGCGGTGGCCGGCGGTGCCGCCGGAGTGGTCCTCGACAGCCAACTGGCCCTGCTCGCCGAGTCGGGGCTGCCCGAGACGGTCCGTTCGGTGCTGCGCTCCCTCGACGGCTCGGAGACCGTGGTGCTCGGCGGCCACCGGGTACTGCGACGCCGGGGACCGGACGCCCCGCGCCCGCCGGCCGACGACCCCGGCGCGGTCGCGGACCTGCTGGGCGCCGACGATCTGCGCGGCCGGCTGCTGCCGGTGGGCCAGGACGGCTTCCTCGCCGCCCGGTTCGCCGAACGGTTCGGGGACGTACGGCGGTCGGTGCGGGAGGTGTCCGCGGCGATGCTCGGCGCGGCGGACGGTGGTGCGGCCGATGGCGGTGCGGCGGACGGTGGTGCGGCCGCGGCCCTGCGCCCCGGGTCGGCCATGAGCCGGGCGCTCGGCACCCGGCTCCCCGTCGCGCAGGGGCCCATGACCCGGGTCAGCGACCAGCCGGGCTTCGCCGCGGCCGTCGCCACGGACGGGGCGCTGCCGTTCCTGGCGCTGGCCCTGGCCGACGGCGAGCGGACCCGGTCGATGCTCACCGAGGCACGGGCCGTGCTGGACGGGCGGCCCTGGGGGGTGGGCGTGCTCGGCTTCGCGCCCGAGGAGATCAGGAACGCCCAGCTGGACGCCGTACGGGAACTGCGGCCCACGCACGCGATCATCGCCGGCGGGCGGCCCGCACAGGCCGAGACGCTGGAGCGCGCCGGGATCCGCAGCTACCTGCACGTGCCCTCGCCTGGACTGCTGCGGCAGTTCCTGGACGCGGGCGTGCGCCGTTTCGTGTTCGAGGGATCCGAGTGCGGTGGGCACGTGGGGCCCCGGGCCTCCTTCCCGCTGTGGGAGGCCCAACTCGCCGTACTGGAAGACTTCTTGAGGGGCGCCGACGACACGACCGCCCGGCGGCTGGAGGTGTTCTTCGCCGGTGGCGTCCACGACGAGCGGTCGGCGGCGATGGTCGCGGCCCTGGCCGCACCGCTCACCACCCGGGGCGCCGCCGTCGGCGTGCTCATGGGCACCGCCTACCTGTTCACCGAGGAGGCCGTCGCGCACGGCGCCGTGCGGCCCCTCTTCCAGCGGCAGGTGCTCACCGCCACCGCGACCACGCTGCTGGAGACCGCGCCCGGCCACGCCACCCGCTGTGTTCCGAGCCCCTTCACCGGCGACTACCGTGCGCGCGAGGCCGCTCTGCGCGCGCAGGGGCTGACCGACCGCGAGGTCTGGGAGGGGCTGGAACGGCTCAACGTGGGCCGGCTGCGCATCGCCAGCAAGGGCGTCGAGCGCGGAACCGACGGCGCGCTGGCCGGCGTGGACGAGGAACGGCAGCTCGCGGACGGGATGTTCATGGCCGGCGAGGTCGCCGTGCTGCGCTCGGCGACCACCACCCTGGCCAACCTGCACCGCTCGGTGACCGACGGCGCCGCCGACTTCCTGACGCGGCGGGCCGCCCGACCGGGCCCGACCCCCGCCGCCGAGCCGGAGCCGCCCGCACCGCTGGACGTGGCCATCGTCGGCATGGCCTGCATGTTCCCCGAGGCCCCCGATCTCGCCGCCTTCTGGTCCACCATCGTCACCGGCCGCGACGCCGTCACCGAGGTGCCCGCCGACCGCTGGGACCCGGCCGTGCACCACGCGGCCGGCAGCACGGCCTCCAAGTGGGGCGGATTCCTGCCCCGCATCCCCTTCGACCCGCTGCGCTACGGCATCCCGCCCGCCTCCCTCGGCAGCATCGAACCCGTCCAGCTGCTGTCCCTGGAGGCGGCCCACCGGGCGCTGGAGGACGCCGGATACGGCGCGCGGGGGCGGGCGTTCGACCGCGCGCGGACCTCGGTCGTCTTCGGCGCGGAGGCGGGCAGCGACCTGTCCAGCGCCGTCACCCTGCGCGCCGTACTCCCGTCGTACTACGGCAAGGTGCCCGACGGCATCGAGGAGCAACTGCCCCGGCTGACCGAGGACTCCTTCCCCGGGATGCTCGCCAACGTCATCTCCGGCCGGATCGCCAACCGGCTGGACCTCGGCGGCGCCAACTTCACCGTCGACGCCGCCTGCGCCTCCTCCCTCGCCGCCCTCGACGTGGCCTGCAAGGAACTCGTCTCCGGCACCAGCGACCTCGTGCTGTGCGGCGGCGCCGACCTGCACAACGGCATCAACGACTACGTCCTGTTCTCCTCCGTCCACGCGCTCTCCCCGACCGGACGCTCCCGCGCCTTCGACGCCTCGGCCGACGGCATCGCCCTCGGCGAGGGCGTGGCCTGCCTGGTGCTGAAACGGCTCGCGGACGCCGAACGGGACGGCGACCGGATCTACGGCGTGGTCAAGGGCCTCGGCTCCGCCAGCGACGGCCGCTCCCTCGGCCTCACCGCGCCCCGCCCCGAGGGCCAGCGGGCGGCGCTGGAGCGCGCGTACCGCAACGCCGGTGTCTCGCCCGCGGACGTGGGCCTGGTCGAGGCGCACGGCACCGGCACGGTCGTCGGCGACCGCACCGAACTCACCGTACTCAGCGAGGTGTTCAACCGGGCGGGCGCGGAGAGGGGCCGCTGCGCCCTCGGCTCGGTCAAGTCGCAGATCGGGCACACCAAGTGCGCCGCCGGTCTCGCGGGCCTCATCAAGTCCGCCCTCGCGCTCCACACCGGTGTCATCCCGCCCACCCTCCACCTGGAGCGGCCCAACCCGGCGTGGTCGGAGGGCGACAGTCCGTTCGCGTTCCACACCCGCGCCCGGCCCTGGACGGCACCGGCCGCCGAACGTCTCGCCGGAGTCAGCGCGTTCGGCTTCGGCGGCACCAACTTCCACGCCGTGCTGGCCGCGCACACCGACGCCGTACCGCCCCGCCGGTCCCTGGACGTCTGGCCGGCCGAGCTGTTCCTCTTCCGGGGCCGGGACACCGCGGCGGCCCACCGGCAGGCCGAGGAGATCCTCCGGGCCGCCGAGGCCGACGGTCACCCCTGGCGCCTGCGCGACCTCGCCCTCGCCGCGGCCCGCCGCGCCGACACCTCACACGAACCGGTACAGGCCGCACTCGTGGCCCGGGACACCGGGGAACTCACCGCACAACTGCGGCGCCTGCTCGCCGGGGAGCACGATCCGGCCGCCGGCATCCATGGGGCGGATCCGGTGCCGGGGCCGGCGGAGGAGGTCGGGCCTGCCGCGGATTCGGCTGAGGGTGAGGTCGCAGATCCGGCGGAGGGTCGGGTCGCATGTCGGGGGGAGGGTGAGGTCGCGTGTCGGGCGGAGGGTGAAGTCGCCTGCACGGACCCGGTGCGGAGCAAGGCGGGCGGATCGGTGCCGGGCGGGGTCGCCTTCCTGTTCCCCGGTCAGGGCAGTCAGCGTCCAGGGATGCTCGCCGAGCTCCTGGTCCACCTCCCCGAGCTGCAGCACTACCTGGACCTCGGTCGCGCGCACGCCGACACCGTCCATCCGCCCGCTGCGTTCGACGACTCCGCGCGGGAGCGCCGGCGGGCCGCCCTCACCGACACCCGGACCGCACAGCCCGCCCTCGGCATCACGGGCCTCGCCGCCCACGCCTTCCTCACCTCGGCCGGGGTCCATCCCGACCAGGCCGCCGGGCACAGCTACGGCGAGCTGGTCGCCCTCGCCGCGGCCGGCGCCCTCGACCCCGAGACGCTGCTGGAGCTGAGCGCCGAGCGGGCCGGCGCGATCCTCGCGGCGGCGGGCGACGACCCGGGCACCATGGCCGCCGTCGGCGCCCCCGCCGAGACCGTCGCACGCGCCCTGCAGACGACCGGCGCACCCGCCTCCGTCGTCATCGCCAACCTCAACTCGCCCGCGCAGACGGTGGTTTCCGGACCCACGGCGGACGTCGAGGCGGCCGTACGGCTGCTGCGCGACGCCGGGCTCGGCGCGCGGCGCATCCCCGTGGCCTGCGCCTTCCACAGCCCGCTCGTGGCCGCTGCGGGGGAACGGTTCGCCAAGGTGCTCGCGGACAAGACGGTGCGGGCGCCGGAGTTCCCCGTCTGGGCCAACCGGACCGCCGCGCCCTATCCGCGCGACCCCGACGGGGTGCGCGCCGAGCTCGCCGCCCAGATCGCCGCCCCCGTCGCGTTCGCCGCGCAGATCGAGGCCATGTACGAGGCGGGCGCGCGCGTCTTCGTCGAGGCGGGCCCCGGCACGGTCCTGACCCGGCTCGTCGCACGGATCCTCGGCAACCGCCCGCATCGCACGGTCGCCTGCGAACCGGACCCCGACAGCGGCCTGCGCGGCTGGCTCGACGCCCTCGCCCGGCTCGCCGTCGCCGGACAGCCGGTGCGCACCGCCTGGCTGCTGCGGGGCCGGGACGCCGTCGACGCGCTGCGCGGCCCGGCACCGAAACGGCCCGGCTGGACGGTCGACGGACACCTCGTCCGCACCGCCGACGGAGCACTCCTGCCCGGTGCCCTCGCACCGGCCCGACGAGTCGTGGAGACGACCGTGACCACCGACCAGCCGTACGGCGCCCCCGCCGACCGGGACGCGCTCATCTCCGAGTTCCTGCGCACCAGCCGGGAGATGGTCGCCGCCCAGCGCGATGTCCTGCTCACCTACTTCGGCGCGGCACCCGGCGCGACACCGCCGGCGCCCCTCCCGGCCGCACCGCTTCCCCAGGCGGTCATCCCCGAACCCGATGGCGAGCAGGGGGAGTTGACTGAGCCCGTCGAAGAAGCCCCGGTGGCCGACGTCGAGCGGGTCGTCCTGGAGATCATCAGCGAACGCACCGGCTACCCCGTGGACATGATCGAGCCCGACCTCGACCTGGAGGCGGACCTCAGCATCGACTCGATCAAGCGGGCCGAGATAGCGGGGGAGCTCGCCAGACGGCTGGGCATCGCGGGCGGCGCCGACGTGCTGGACGACGCCGAACTGGAGGAACTGGCCAAGGCGCGTACGGCCGCCGCGGTGACGGGGTGGCTGACGGCGCGGGTGGGGGCGACGTCCGGCGACGGGGGAGGGCGGCACGAGGAGCCCCGCGCGGCCGGCCAGGTCGGGTACCCGGAGGAGCGGACCGAGGGTGCCTTCCCCGACGCGGCGGCCGGGCGAATACCCGCAGTGGCCCGGCAAACCCGGGATCCGTCGGTGCGCGCCGGAGAAGCGGGCGTCCGTGCCCAGGGCCCGACCGAAGCGGCGTCTGCTCCGACGGCGTCCGCCCCAACGGGGTCCGCCCCCGCCCCCGTCCTCGGCGTTCCGCCCCGGCGCTGTGAGCTGCGGCCTGTGCCGCTCCCGGAGCCGGACCCGGCGGCCGGTGACGACCGGGGCCCCGCCCTGGCCGGTCGGCGGTTCGTCCTCCTCGGGGACGGCGCAGGCGTAGCGGCGGAGGTCGCTGCGCGGCTCGCCGGGCACGGCGCCGAAGCCGTACCGCTCGACGCGGGCCACCTCCTCACCGCGGCCGACGGCCCGGTCGACGGTGTCGTGTACCTCGGCGCGCTGCCCGGCCCCGACCTCCCGGTGCTGCCGGACGCCTTTCCGGTGCTCCGCGCGGCGCTTGCGTGCGGCCCGCGCCGGCTGCTCGCCCCCAGGGCCGCCGACCGCGCGGGCGCGCTGCGGGCGGCCGGGCTGGACGGCCTGTTCCGCAGCGTCGGCCGCGAGTACCCGGATCTGCTCGCCCGGGTCGTAGCCGTCGCGGACACCGCCCCGGCGGCCGTCGCCGACGCCCTGCTCGCCGAGCTGCGGGCGCCCGAGCCGGCCCCCGTCGTCCTGCGTACGGTGGCCGGTGCCCGACAGGGGCTCGCACTGGTGCCCGCCCCCCTGGGCCCGCTCGCCACCACCGGTGCCGGGCCCGCGGGGGACGGTGCCGCCGAGGCGGCGGCACTCGGTCTCGACCGGGACTCCGTCGTGCTGCTGGTCGGGGGCGCCCGGGGCATCACCGCGAGGTTCGCGGCCACGCTGGCCGGCGCCTGCCGGTGCCGTATCGAGCTGCTGGGCCGTACGCCTGTGCCCACCGCGCCCGAGGACCCGCACACCGCCGCCGCGCGCACCCCCGTGGAGCTGCGGGCGGCGCTCGCCGCCGGGCCCGCGGTGACCAGCCCCGCCGAGATCAACCGGGCCGCCGAACTCGTGCTCGCCCAGCGGGAGATCACCGCGACCCTCGCGGAGCTGGGCGCACTCGGCAGCGCGGCACGCTACCGCTCGGTGGACTTCCGGGACCGGGACGCCGTCCTGCGGGCGGTCAAGGAGATCCATGCCGAACACGGCCGCCTCGACGGGGTCGTCTTCGCCGCCGGTGTCATCGAGGACCGGCTGATCGCGGACAAGACCCCCAAGTCCTTCCAGCGGGTCTACGGCACTAAGACGACCGGAGCAGCAGCCCTGTTCGCCGCCCTGGACGACCTGCCGGACGCGCCCGCGTTCACCGTGCTGTTCGGCAGCATCGCCGCCGTGCTCGGCAACCGTGGCCAGGCCGACTACGCCGCCGCCAACGACGCCCTGGAAACCCTCGGCGCCGACTGGGCCGACCGTGCGGGCGCTCGTGCGCTGACCGTCCACTGGGGACCCTGGGCGCCGTCCGCGGCGCACGGCGGCATGGTCGGCGCGGAACTCGGCCGCGAGTACGCCCGGCGCGGGATCGAGCTGATCGACCCCGACGAGGGCACCGCGGCCCTGCTGCGCGAACTCGCCTGGGGCGACCCATCGGCCCGCGCCGTCGTCTACACCGCGTCGGGCTGGTGACATGACGGCAGGACAGCTTCCCGTCGCGGTCGTCGGGATGGCGGTGCTGATGCCCGGCGCCCCCGGCCTCGATGCCTACTGGCGCAACCTGCGCGACGGGGTCGACGCGATCAGCGACGTGCCCGCGGACCGCTGGGACGCCGCCTACTACCGGCCCGGCTCCGCCACCGGACCCGCCGCCCCCGACCGGATCTACTGCCGGCGCGGCGGATTCGTGGACGGCCTCGCCGAGGTGGACGTCACCCGGTACGGCATCATGCCCGCCTCGGTGCCCGGCACCGAGCCGGACCAGCTGATCGCCCTCGACGTGGCCGCTGCCGCGCTCGCCGACGCCGGCGGCGAGGAACGGCTGCCCGAACGGCACCGGATCGGCGTGGCCCTGGGCCGCGGCGGCTACCTCACCCCCGGCCTGGTCCGCCTGGACCAGCGCGTGCGCACGGCCGGACAACTCACCCGCACCCTCGGCGAGTTGTTACCCGACCTCTCCGAGGCCCAACTCGACCGCGTCCGCACGGCGTTCACCGAACGGCTCGGCCCCGACAGCCCGGAGTCCGCGATCGGCTTGGTCCCCAACCTGGCCGCCTCCCGCATCGCGGGCCGGCTCGACCTGCGCGGCCCCGCCTACACCGTGGACGCGGCCTGCGCCTCCTCCCTGGTCGCCGTGGACCAGGCGGTCACCGCACTCACCACCGGCCGCTGCGACCTGATGCTGGCCGGGGGAGTGCACCACTGCCACGACATCACGCTCTGGAGCGTCTTCGCCCAACTGCGCGCCCTGTCCCCGAGCCAGCGCATCCGCCCCTTCCACCGCGACGCCGACGGCATCCTCATCGGCGAGGGCACGGGCGTCGTCGTACTGAAGCGGCTCGCGGACGCCGAGCGCGACGGCGACCGTGTGTACGCGGTGATCCGGGGCACCGGCGTGGCCAGCGACGGCCGTACGGCGGGGCTCGCCGCACCGGACCCGGGCGGGCAGGCCAGAGCCGTGCGCCAGGCCTGGCGGGCCGCCGGGCTCGACCCCGCCGCACCGGACTCCCTCGGCCTGCTGGAGGCGCACGGCACCGCCACCCCCGCCGGCGACGCGGCCGAACTCGCCACCCTCGCCGAGGTGTTCGGGCCCGCGCAGGCAGGCGGCCGCCGCCCCGTCCTGGGCTCGGTGAAGTCGATGATCGGCCACACCATGCCGGCCGCCGGGGTCGCCGGTCTGGTCAAGGCCGCCCTCGCCCTCCACCACGGCACCCTCCTGCCCACCCTCCACTGCGACGACCCCCACCCCGCCCTCGCCGCCACCCGCTTCCGCACACTGGAGCAGGCCGGCCCCTGGGAGACGGACGCTCGGCAACCGGTCCGCCGTGCCGCCGTCAACGCGTTCGGCTTCGGCGGGATCAACGCGCATGTGGTGCTGGAGGAGGCGCCGGGTCGTGCTGGCTCGGGGTCGGCGGAGGTCGCGCGTGGCTGTTCGTCGACCGCGGAAGGCGCGCGTGCCGGGGCGGGGAGTGCGGAGGCTGCCCACGTCGGAGCGGGGGTGCACGAGGGCGAGCGGGCGCCGTATCCCGCCCATGTCAGCGAGCCCGAGCGGATCCTGCTGCTCGCCGCCGACGACGTGGCGGACCTCGCTGCGCTTCTCGATGCCGACGACTCGGCCGTCCTCGCCGCCGGGCTCGCCCCGGACCGGCTGCACCCCGACGCCGGCCCGGTCCGGCTCGGCATCGTGGCCCCGAGCGCCAAGCGGCTCGCCCTGGCCCGCCGAGCGGTCGCCAGGGGGCGCGGCTGGCACGGCCGTAGCGACGTGTGGTTCCGGCCGGGGCCGCTGCTCGGCCCGGCCGGCGGTGGTGGGCCGGTGTTCGTCTTCCCCGGCCTGGAAGGCGACTTCACGCCCCGCACCGACGACATCGCCGCCCACTTCGGCCTCCCCCCGCTGCCCGGCACGGACGTCCGGGTCGGTGACATCGGACGGCACGGCTTCGGCGTCGTCGGGGTGGGCCGCCTACTGGACCAGGCGCTGCGCCGCATGGGGGTCGTGCCGGACGCGGTCGCCGGGCACAGCGTCGGCGAGTGGACGGCCATGGCGGCGGGCGGGCTGTACGCGCCGGACCAAGTGGACGCGTTCATGGCCGAGTTCGACCCGGACAGCGTCACCGTGCCCGGTCTCGCCTTCGCCGCCCTAGGCACCTCGGCCGCGCACGTCCGCGCCGCGCTCGCCGAGTCCTGGGCGGACTCCGGGATCGTGCTCTCGCACGACAACGCACCCCGCCAGTCCATGGTCTGCGGACCCGGCGCGGCGGTCCAGGAGTTCGTACGGTCCCTGCGCGCGCAGGGCGTGATCTGCCAGGTACTGCCCTTCCGCTCCGGCTTTCACACGCCGATGCTGGAGCCGTACCTCGCCCCCATCAGGGAGGCCGCCGACCGCTTCCGGCTCCACCCGCCGGCCGTTCCGGTGTGGTCCGGGACGACCGCCGCGCCCTTCCCCGAGGCCGAGCGGGCGGTGCGTGAGCTGTTCGTGCGGCATCTGCTGGAACCCGTCCGCTTCCGCGAGCTGACCGAGGCCCTGTACGGCGCCGGGCATCGCGTCTTCGTCCAGATGGGTCCCGGCCGGCTCACCTCTCTGATCGGCGACACCCTGGGCGACCGTGACCACCTGGCCGTTGCCGCCAACGTGCCGGAGCGCAGCGGCATGGCTCAACTGCACCGCGTGGCAACGGCATTGTGGACGGCGGGAGCGGCCGTGGTGGCGGCACCGAACACCGCAACCGCGCGGGCGATGACATCGGCCCTGCCCGCACGCATCACGGCACCCACGCAGGCCGAGCCGCCAGCCACCACGGCGACCGCACCGGCACACCGGCGCCGCCCACCCGTCCGGCTCGACCTCGGCGGGGCTCTCGTCTCACTGACCGGACCGGCACTGGACGCACTCCGCGCAGACCTGCGCCCCGGACCACCCGCCGTACACCCCGCGCCCGCGCCCGGCCCGGGACCGTCCGCCACCGCACACCCCGCGCCCGCCTCCACAGCCCGCCCCGCCGCCCCGGGACTCGGCGAACTGGACGACCTCGCCCCGCACTTCCCGGCTGCCGCCGAGCTGACCGCCCTGCTGCGGGACACCGCGCAGACCGCGGCGCAGTTGATCGCGGCGACCACCGGGCGCACCCGGAGGGGCGCCGCCCCCGGCGCCGCGGCTTCCACTCCCGCCGCCCCGAACCCCCAGCACGCCCAGCACCCCCCGTCCCCCGTGACCACCACCGTCCACGTGTCCCCCCACGCCATGCCCCACCTCCTGGACCACTGCTTCTTCCGGCAGCGCCCCAACTGGCCGGACGTCGAGGACCGTTGGCCGGTCGTGCCGGCCACCACGATCGTCCGGCACATGATGGACGCGGCGGAGGCGGCGGCCCCGGGCCTGCGGGCGGTCGCCGTGCACGAGGTCCGGTTCGACCGTTGGCTCACCGCCACACCCCCCGTCGACGTGACCGTCACCGTCGCCCCGGCCCCCGGCCACCCGGACCGCGTCACCGTCGCCTTCGGCCCCACGGCCCGCGCCACCGTGGAACTCGCCCCGCACCACCCCGCCCCGCCCCCGCCCCGCGCCCTCCCGGCCGCCCCCGAACGCCGCCCCGAGCACACCGCGGCCCAGCTCTACCGCGACCGCTGGATGTTCCACGGCCCCGGGTTCCAGGGCCTGACCGACCTCACCGCGATCGGCGAGCGGCACATCCGGGGAGTGATCACCGCGCCCGCCGCTCCCGGCGCGCTGCTGGACAACGTGGGCCAGCTGCTCGGGTACTGGATCATGACGGCCCGTACCGAGCGGACCGTCGTCTTCCCCGTGCGCATGCGGCACATGCGCTTCCACGGACCCCACCCGGCCCCGGGCGCGGAGGTCGACTGCGTGCTGCGGATCACCTCCCTCACGGACACCGTCCTGGAGGCCGACGCCGAGCTCGCCGTCGGCGGCCGGGTGTGGGCCGTGATCGACGGCTGGCAGGACCGCCGCTTCGACAACGACCCCAGCACCCGGCCCGTCGAACGCTTCCCCGAGCGCCACACCCTCTCCGCGGCCATGCCCGGCGGCTGGGCGCTGGTGCACGAGCGCTGGCCGGACCTCGCCTCCCGCGAGCTGATCATGCGCAACTCGCTCGGCGGCGCCGAGCGCGCCGAGTACGCCGAACGCCCGCCGCGCGGCCGCCGGCAGTGGCTGCTCGGTCGCATCGCGGCCAAGGACGCCGTACGGCAGTGGCTCTGGCGGCAGGGGGAAGGGCCCGTCTTCCCCGCGGAACTGCGTCTGCTCAACGACGAGTTGGGGCGTCCGTACGTCACCGGAGTACACGGACGTGCGCTGCCCCCGCTGGACGTCTCGCTCGCCCACCGTGCCGAGGCGGCCGTGGCGATCGTCCGGCCGCACACTCCGCGGCCCGGCCCCGGCATCGACATCGAAGAGGTCACCGAACGCGACCCGGCCACCCTCGCCACCGCGCTCGGCCCGGCCGAACTGCGCCTGCTGCGCGCCCATGCCGCGCAGGGCGGGGAAGCCGTGTGGTTCACCCGGTTCTGGGCCGCCAAGGAGGCCGTCGCGAAGGCCGAGGGCGTCGGATTCGGCGGCCGCCCACGGGACTTCGCGGTGCTGGAGGCCTCCCCGGACGGCAGCCGGCTGCTGGTCTCCGGCCGCCTGGAACCCCTCTACACCGTGCACTGCGCACCGGTGGCCAACCCGCCCGCCCTGCCGCAGCGCACCTACGTGGTCGCCTGGACCACCGGTCCCGGAGCCGACGACGGACCACCCGACAACGGGCACCCCGACGACGGACAGCCAGAAGCAGCAGCCGAGGAGTATCCCCGATGAACCCCACCCAGCCGGCCCCGGCGCAGCCCACCGCAGACACCGTGCTCGCCGACCTCGCCGGCATGCTCCGCACGGTGCTCGCGGAGTACGGCGACGACGACGCGGTCATCGGCATGTCCACCACCTTCAACCGCGACCTGGAGCTGGAGAGCATCGACCTCGTCACCCTGGCCGGACTGCTGGAGGAGCGCTACGGGCAGCGGGTCAACCTCGCCGAGTTCCTGGCCGGCATGGAGTTCGACGAGATCATCGAGCTCACCGTCGGCCGGCTCGTGGAGTACGTCGTGTGGAGCCTGAGGACCACGGGCCCGAAGACCACAGGCCCGCAGACCACGCAGGCGGGCTGAGCCGTGGCGATGGCCGACGCCGGCGGGATCCGGCTGCACGTCCAGCGCATGGGTCCGGCCGACGGCCGCGTCCCGCACGCCACGGTCGTCCTGGTGCACGGGCTGCTCACCGACAGCCTGGCCAGCTACTACTTCACCGTCGCGCCCGCGTTCGCCGCGGCCGGCCTCGACGTCGTCATGTACGACCTGCGCGGCCACGGCCGCAGCGAGCGCCCGCCGCACGGCTACACCCTCGACCACAACATCGACGACCTCCGGGCCCTCCTCGACCGGCTGGCCGTCACCGGGCCCGTCCACCTCGTCGGCAACTCCTACGGCGGCACGATCGCCTTCGGCTTCGCCGCCCGCCACCCGGAGCGCACGGCCACCGTGACACTGATCGAATCCGAGCCCCCGACGACCGCCTGGGCGGCGAAACTCGGCGGCATCCTCGACCGGGTCATGACCGAACTCGCGCACAACGAGCCCGCCGCCCTCGCCTGGATCACCGCCCACCGCGGCCACAACACCGCCCGGCTGGCCAAGGGCGCGGCCCGGCTCGCCCGCGAGACCACCCTCGGCCGGGACATCCCCGCCAGCAGCGTGCTGACGAACGCCGCGATCAGTGCCGTACGCTGCCCGGTCCTCGGCGTGTACGGCGGCGAGTCGGACCTCGCTGAACTGGTGCCGCTGATGCGGGCGCTGCTGAGGGACTACCGGGCCGTCGTGCTGCCGGGGCACGAGCACTCGGTGCTCGTGGAGGCGCCGGCGGCCGTGGGCGGGCACGTCCTGGACCTGATCGGCGCCGGGGCGGGGGTGCGATGAGCGCCTTCCTCTTCGTGGTGCCGCCGCTGACCGGGCACGTCAACCCGGCCGTCGGCGTCGCCGCCCGGCTGGCCGCGCGCGGGCACCGCGTGGCCTGGGTGTGCGTGGACCCGGCGCTGGTGCGCCGGCTCGCCGGCGCGGACGCCCAGGTGTTCGGCTGCGCGGGCCCGGTGCCGGGCGCCGAGGGCGCCGTACGGCCGCCGGACCTGCGCGGAGCGGAGGCGCTGAAGTTCCTGTGGGAGTGGTACCTGCTCCCGCTCGCCGACGCCATGGCACCGGGGGTCCGGGCGGCGGCCGAGGCGCTGCGCCCGGACGTGGTGGTGGCCGACCAGCAGGCCTTCGCCGGCGCCCTGGTGGCCGAACGCCTCGGACTGCCGTGGGCCACCTCGGCCACCACCTCGGCGGAGTTCACCGGCGCCTACGACGGTCTGCCGAAGGTCGCGGCCTGGCTGCGAGCCAGGCTGACCGGACTGCGCGCCCGGATCGGGGACCCGACCGGCACCGCCGACCCACGCTTCTCGCCGTACCTCCTGCTGATCTTCAGCACCCCCGAACTCATCGGCCCCCAGGCGCCCTTGGCGCCGCACATCCACTACGTCGGCCCCTGTCTCGCCGGCCGCCCGGCGGGCCCCGGTTTCCCCTGGGAACTGCTGGACCAGCCCCGGTCGAAGGTCCTGGTGACCCTGGGCACGGCGAACGCCGACGCGGGCGGCCGGTTCCTCGCCGAGTGCCTCACCGCGCTGCGCGAACGCGCCGACCGGGTGCAGGCGGTGATCGCCGACCCGGGCGGCGCCCTCGCGGTGCCGCCCGGCGACAAGGACGTCCTGGTCCTTCCGTCGGTGCCCCAACTCGCGCTGCTGGAGAGGATGGACGCCGTCGTCTGCCACGCCGGGCACAACACCGTGTGCGAGGCCCTGTGGCACGGCGTCCCGCTGGTCGTCGCGCCCATTCGCGACGACCAGCCCGTGGTGGCCGGGCAGGTCGTGGACGCCGGCGCGGGCCTTAGGGTCCGCTTCGGCCGGGTCCGCGCGGACCGGCTGGGCGCGGCCCTCGACACCGTCCTCACCGATCCCGCCCACCGGGCCGCCGCCGCCCGGATCCGCACCGCGTTCCGCGCGGCGGGCGGCGCCCGGACCGCGGCGGCCCATCTCGAACGACTCGCAGCGGAGAGCCGATGAGCGACCCCAAGGACACCAGCAGCAGGGCAGCCAAGGCGGCCCGCATCGCCGCCCTGCGCCCCGCCTACCGGAGCGACCTGGCCGCCGGCCCGGACCGCTTCTTCGCCCCGCGCCGCCCCGACTGCCCCTGGTGCGGCTCGGACCGGCTCGCCACCCGCCTGCGCACCACCGACCTGCTCCAGCACAAGCCCGGCCGCTTCACCCTCGACCGCTGCGCCGACTGCGGCCATGTCTTCCAGAACCCCCGACTGACCGAGGAGGGCCTGGAATTCTACTACCGGGACTTCTACGACGGCCTCGGTGAACAGCGCATGAGCGGCACCTTCGGCGGCCGTGGCGCCATGTACCGGGCCCGCGCCGAGGCGATGCTCCCGCACGACCCCGCCCCGAAGAGGTGGCTGGACGTCGGCACCGGCCACGGCCACTTCTGCGCGAGCGCCCGTGCCGTCCTGCCCGGCACCGCCTTCGACGGGCTCGACTTCACCGACGGCGTCGAACTCGCCGCCCGCGAGGGCCGCGTGGACCAGGCCCACCGCGGCGCCTTCCCCGATCTGGCCGCCGAACTCACCGCCCGCTACGACGTGGTGAGCATGTTCCACTACCTGGAGCACAGCACCGACCCGGACCGCGAACTCCGCGCCGCCCACGAGGCCGTACGCCCCGGCGGCCACCTCCTCATCGAGGTGCCGGACCCGGAGAGCCGCTACGCCCGGCTGCTCGGCCGCTGGTGGCTGCCCTGGCTCCAGCCCCAGCACCTGCACTTCATGCCCGTTGCCAACCTCCGGCGGCGGCTGGCCGAACGGGGCTTCACGGTGGTCGCCGAGCAGCACGCCGCCGCGCACGACCCGGTCGACCTGCTCGCCGCTGTCTGGCTGGCCCTCGACCACACCGCCCCGCGCGAGGACGCCCCCTGGCTGCCCGAGCCGCCCGGCGCCCTGCGCCGCGCCGCGCGCACGGCGCTCCTCCTCGCGGGGGTGCCCGCGCTCGTCACGGCGACGCTGCTCGACCGGTTCGCGATCCGCCCCCTGTCCGGCCGCCTCGGCCTGGCCAACGCCTACCGCCTGGTGGCGCGCCGCGAGTGACCGGGACTCACAGGACCTTCGCGCGGATCAGCGCGGACAACGTCAGGGTGCCCGGCAACAGCGGCACCCAGTCGGTCAGCACCCGGTAGCCGATGACCGTCGCGGTGGCCACCGCCGGTGCGGAGCCGAAGGTCACCAGCGTCCACACCAGCGCCGCGTCGACCGCGAACCCGCCCGGCGCCGGAACCGCACCGACGGCCGTGCCCGCCGCGAGATAGGCGAGCACCACGTGCTGCCAGGGCAGCCCCAGCCCGAGCGAGGCACCGACACAGGCCAGGGTGGTCCCCTGCACCAGCGGCATCGCGAACGCCCCGCCCCACAGCGCGGCCACCCGGCAGGGCCGCGTGTGCACCTGCCGCGCATCGGTGAGGGCGGAGCGCAGCAGCCCGGTCACCGGCCGCCTGAGCGGCCGTACGACCGTCAGCAGCACCCCCGCCACCACGACGGCCCCGCCGACGGCGGCGGCGACCGGGAGCAGGAGCCGTCCGTCCGGGACCAGGTCCCCGAGGCGCCGCCAGGCCGGCGACGCGGCCAGGAACACCAGCAGCACCACGGTCTTGGCCCCGGACTTGGCCAGCGAGTACAGCCCGATCGACGCGGTGGCCCGGGCCGGCGGCACCCCGCGGCCCCGCAGAAAGCGCAGGGTGACGGCATGGGCGCCGAGCCCGCCCGGCAGCGCGTGGTTGGCGGCTCCCGCGGCGAACTGCGAGGCCAGCAGCAGCCCCGGCGGCACCCGGTCGGGCAGGGCGCCCTGCCGGACGCACGCGGCCGCCACACAGTTCAGGCAGCTGAGACCGGCGCCGGCCAGCAGCCACCCCGGGTCGGCCGCGACCAGCCGTCGGACCCCCTCGTACATCACCGGCCGGTTGGCGACGGCCCAGCCGGCGGCGAGCAGCAAGGGAGCCAGACGCAGAGCCAGCCGCAGGTGCCGGGCCGCGAGGGGGGACGCGGGCCGGGTGGACGGGGGAGGGGTGAGCGAGGGGGACGAGAGCGAGGGGGACGGGGACAGTGAGGACACGGGGACGTCGTCCTTCCGCAGCGGGTCCCGCGGCGGGGACCTGAGGGAGGCGGGTCGGGCGATACCGCGGGGAGCCTTCCCCTCCCGCGTGACACGGGGATGTCCGAAAACCGAAGGCGCGAGGGCGGGACGGTGCCGCCGGGCGGTGCGCGCAGGCCACCGTCCACCGCCGACCAGGTAGCCTTCCCTTGGGGCGCGCTTTGCATGCGGCGGCCCGGCAGGCAAGGGCAAGGTCAGCGACAGGGGAGGATCCCGCGGTGCACGTCCAGGAATGGCTCGACACGGTGCCCGCGGCCGCCGTCTACGCCGTGGTGGCCCTGGTGATCGGAGTGGAGAGCCTGGGCATCCCGCTTCCCGGAGAGATCATCCTGGTCTCCGCGGCGCTGATGTCCTCCCAGCACTCGGGCATCAATCCGGTCGTCCTCGGCGCGTGCGCGACCGCGGGCGCCGTGATCGGCGACTCCATCGGCTACGCGATCGGCCGCAAGGGCGGTCGCCCGCTGCTGGCCTGGCTCGGCGACAAGTTCCCGAAGCACTTCAGCGACGGCCATGTGGCCACCGCCGAGCGGTCCTTCGAGAAGTGGGGCATGTGGGCGGTCTTCTTCGGCCGCTTCATCGCCCTCCTGCGCATCTTCGCCGGCCCGCTCGCGGGCGTCCTGCACATGCCGTACTGGAAGTTCCTGATCGCCAACGTCCTCGGCGGCATCTGCTGGGCGGGCGGCACCACGGCCGCCGTCTACTACGTCGGCGTGGTCGCCGAGGGCTGGCTGAAGAAGTTCTCCTACGTGGGGCTGGCCGCGGCGGTGGTGCTCGGCCTCGCCACCATGCTGATCATCAAGCGCAGGGCGAAGAAGGCCCAGACGGCGCAGCGAGAGGCGGAGCCCGTGAGCGCGGGGGACTGAAGCGCCCCCAAGGCCTACTCGTGCACCCCGCGATGCGCCTTGGCCAGCTCCGCGTACATGGTGCCGTTGAGGGTGACCCCCTGCCGTTCCTCCTCGCTCAACGGTCGCTTCACCTTCGCCGGCACCCCGGCCACCAATGACCCCGCCGGCACCACCATCCCCTGTGGCACCAGAGCCTGAGCGGCCACGAGCGACCCCGCACCGATGACGGCCCCGTTCAGCACGGTCGCCCCCATCCCGATGAGGCAGTCGTCCTCCACGGTCGCCCCGTGCACGACGGCGTTGTGCCCGATGGAGACCCGCTCACCCACGCTCACCGGAAACCCGGGATCCGCATGCAACGTGACGTTGTCCTGCACGTTCGCCTGCGCCCCGACGGTGATCCTCTCGACATCCCCGCGCACCACGGCCCCGTACCAGACACTGGCCCCCGCGTGCAGCGTGACGTCCCCGATCACGGAAGCCGTCGGCGCCACGAACGCCTCCGGATCGACCTGGGGCTCCTTGCCACCGATGCCCACGATCAGCGCCTGCTGTGTCATCACCGTCTCCTCGCATCCGTCAGTACCCCGCACGGTACGACAAAGGGTGGGGCAAAGATCACAGCAGCCCGCCCTCTCCCCGAAGGCAACCGCTGAGTAACGTGACCCCGTGCCGAAGCGCAAGAACACGTTCTCATCCTGGAGGCAGGGCCTTGCCCAGCGAGCCGTACACGCGGCCTGGGCCTGGGCCCAGCGCGCCGGCTCCGTCACCGCCGATCACCCCGGCCGCCTGAAGTTCGGCGCGATCGGCGAAGCCACCCGGCTCGCCTTCCCGCTCGGCACGGTCTTCGGCGAGCCCTGGATCCACCTCGGTTCCCACTGCATCATCGGCGAACAGGTCACGCTGACCGCCGGCCTGATGCCGGACCTGGACCTGGGCCCGGACCCGATCCTGCGCATCGGCGACGGCGTGGTCCTCGGCCGCGGCAGCCATGTCATCGCGGACACGACGGTCACCATCGGCAGGGACTGCTACTTCGGCCCGTACGTCTACGTCACCTCCACCAACCACTCCTACGACGACCCGCACCAGCCCATCGGCAGGCAGTGGCCGCGCATGGAACCGGTGGAGATCGGGCCGGGCTGCTGGATCGGCACCGGCGCGGTGATCCTGCCGGGCGCGCGGATCGGCCGGAACGTGGTCGTCGCGGCCGGCGCGGTCGTGCGGGGCACGGTGCCGGACCATGCCGTGGTGGCGGGGGCGCCCGCCCGGGTCGTCCGGCGCTGGACGGCCGAGCAGGGCTGGCAGCCGCCGCTCAGAACGCCGGCCCCGATGCCCATCCCCGACGGGACGACGCCGCAGCAGCTGCGGGCCCTGGCGGAACTGGACGAGGACGCGGTGGCCCGGCTCGCGGAGCTGGAGCCCGAGAGCTGACTCAGCCGGTCGCCAGCAGCAGCGTGCCGAGCAGCGCCAGTCCCGCGCCCGCCGCCTGGATCGCCCGCAGCCGCTCGCTGAGGAAGCCGCGCGCGGCCAGCGCGGTCACCACCGGATACAGCGAGGCGAGGACGGCCGCCACGGTGACCGGGCCGTGCTGGGCGGCGATCGCGTAGGTGCCGTTGGCGGCCACGTCGGCGAGCCCGACGAAGGCCAGCGCCGGCAGCGAGGACCACGGGAAGCCGCCCTCCGGAACCGCCCGGCCGCCCCGCCGGACGGAGACGGCGAGCGCGGCGCCGCCGACCACGACGTTCGTCAGCCGCTGCACGAACAGGGCGAGGAACAGGCCGGTGACGGTGGTCGAGGCCTCCGTGATCAGGGCGAAGACCGTGCCGAAACCCAGCGCCGCGACCAGGGTGAGCAGGATCGTCCGCCGCTGTACGGGCGCGCCGCGCAGCTGCGGACCGCCCGCGAGGACGACACCGGTGACGGCGACCGCGATGCCCGCGACCTGGAGCAGCCCGGGCCGCTCGCCGAGGAAGAGGCCCACGCCGACCGGCACGGCCACGCTCAGCGTCGCGAGCGGCGAGACGACTCCCATGGGGCCGAGGGCCAGGGCCTGGTAGAAGGAGAGCAGGGCCACCGGTCCGACCAGGCCCGCGGCGAACGCGAACCAGAGGCGGGGCCCGGCCTCGCTCCAGCCGCCGGTCGCCACGACGATCGCGCCGAGGACCGTCGCCGCGATGGCCTGGGAGACGACCACGACCGTCAGCGCGGGCGTACGCCGGGTCAGCAGTCCGCCGCCGAAGTCGGCCAGGCCCCACAGGAGGCTGGTGGTGAGGGCGAAGAATGCTGTCACGGCCTGCCTCGCAGTACAGTTCGATGAACGATCGGGTACACCCCACCGTAGTTCAGTCAAGTGAACTCTGTCATCCCATATATTGAACCCCAGGGTCCCAGGACCTCAGGACCCCAGGACCTCTCCTCGATGGACGTGATGTGTCGGACCTCGACCTGCTGACCCAGTCCCTGGCGCGCAACGTCAAGCGCTGGCGCACCGAGCGCGGCTTCACCCTGGACGCGCTCGCCGCCCGTGCGGGCGTCAGCCGCGGCATGCTCATCCAGATCGAGCAGGCCCGGACGAACCCCAGCATCGGCACCGTCGTCAAGATCGGCGACGCGCTCGGCATCAGCATCACCACCCTGCTCGACTACGAACAGGGCCCCACCGTCCGGATCGTCCCCGCCGACCAGGCCGTACGGCTGTGGCACACCGACGCCGGCAGCTACAACCGCCTCCTCGCCGGCACGGAGGCGCCCGGCCCGCTGGAGATGTGGGACTGGCGGCTGATGCCCGGCGAGCAGAGCCCCTCCGAGCCGCACCCGGTGGGCACGGTGGAACTGGTCCATGTCACCGCCGGCGAGCTGACCCTCACCGTGGACGGCGTGAAGCACCTGGTGCCGACCGGTGCGAGCGCCACGTTCGAGGCCAGCACCTCGCACACCTACGGCAACGAGGGCGACGTACCGATGGAGATGGTGATGGCCGTCTCGGTGCCGCCCGTGCGCTGAACCGCGGCGCGGCGGGCTGTTGGCGTGCCGCCGTGCGCGCACCCATCGGAGACTTCGACACCGCCACCCCCGTCCCCGACTGCCTCCAGGAGCTGACCGCCCCGGTCGCCGACGCCGTACGCAACTGGCAGGGCGCGGTCCCCGCCGACCGCGTCCTGTACGTCGAGACGGATCCGCGCTGGGCCGACACGGCCGTCTTCGTGGAGTACTACGGCCGCGAGCTGCTGGAGCGGTCGGCGAACTGTGTGGTGGTCGCGGGCAAGCGGGGCGGTGCGACCACCCTCGCGGCGTGTGTGGTGCTCTCCACCACGCGGGTGGACGTCAACGGCGTGGTGCGCCGCCAACTCGGGGCGCGCAAGGCCACGTTCGCCTCGCTGGAGACGGCGACCGGCGAGACCGGCATGGAGTACGGCGGCATCACCCCGGTCGGCCTGCCCGCCGGCTGGCCGCTGCTGATCGACTCGGCGCTGGTCGACCTGCCCCACGTCCTCGTCGGCAGCGGACGCCGGCGGGGCAAGCTGCTGGTGCCCGGCAAGGCCCTCGCGGAGCTGCCGGGCGCCGTGGTGCTGGAGGGCCTCGGGGTCGCCTGAGCCCACCGCCGCCTCAGGAGGCGGGCGCGGTCCCGAGGTACTGCTCCGCGAAGGCCGCCGCCGCGGCCTTCGAGGTGAACAGCCGGCGCAGCCGGGCGAGTGTGGTGCCGGCGCGGAACGGGTCACCGGATGCGACACCGTGGTAGATGTCCGACAGCCACTGCGAGAACTCCTGATAGTCCCACACCCGGCGCAGACAGGCCGCCGAATACCCCTCCAGGCCGCTGCCGTCGCCCTTGGTGACGTGTGCCGCGAGCGCGTCGCCGAGCAGGAAGGCGTCGTGCAGGGCGAGGTTCATGCCCTTCGCGGCGATGGGCGCGACCAGGTGACCGGCGTCCCCGGCCAGGAACAGCCGCCCGTGGGTGAGGGGTTCGACGACATAGTGGTGCATGTCCAGGACGCGCTTCTCGATCAGCCGGCCCTCGGTGAGCGGGGGCGCTCCGGCCGCGCCGAGCCGCTCGCGCAGCTCCGTCCAGACCCGGTCGTGCGACCAGTTCTCCGGATCGTCGCCGGGCGGACACTGCAGGTAGAACCGGGTCACCTCGGGGCTGCGGGGCATCTGCCCGGCGAAGCCGCGCGGGTGGACGCCGAACAGGACCCAGTCCGTCGACGGCGGGACCTCCGCGAGCAGCGCCAGCCAGCCGATGCCGTCGTCCTGCCGCGCGATCCGCCGGTGCCCGACGGGTATCGCGTCCCGCGTCACGCCGCGCGCCCCGTCGCAGCCCGCGACGAAGTCGCAGCGCAACAGCCGCCGTTCACCCGTCTGAGGGCACCGGTACGACACCGCCGGCCGGTCCGAGTCCAGGTCGTGCAGCCTGACGTCGCGCACCCCGAAGCGGATGTCACCGCCGCGTACGTCGGCGTACTCCCGCACCAGGTCCGTCACCAGCAACGGCTGCGGGTAGACGTAGTGATGGCTGCCTGTCAGATCGGCGTACGGGAAACGGTACCGCTCGCCGTCGAAGCGGAACTCGCACGCGCCGTGCGCCTCGGCCCGCTCCGGGAGCCGTGCGGACAGTCCGCGCCGGTCGAGTTCGCGCACCGCCCATTCCTCGATGACACCGGCCCTGGGCCGGGTCTCGATGAACTGCCTGCTCTCGGTCTCCAGGACGACGCAGTCGACGGAGGCGGCCCGCAGGATGCCGCCGATGGTGAGCCCGGCCGGCCCGGCGCCCACGACGACGACCGTACGGCGTTCCTCGGGCGCGGAGTCGAGGCGCGCGGAGCTGAGGTGGGGGGAGCTGAGGTGGGGGGAAGGGGAGATCACCCCCGCATTATGACGGTGTCCCGTCAGCCGCGGTGCGGCCGACGGGACACCAGGGGAGAGCGGGGTCAGTGCGCCGGGGCGTCGGTGACCACGACCTCCTCGATGTCGCGCTCGATCTGCTCGGGCTGGGAGGCGGTCGCCTTGGCCCAGTAGTAGATGACGAGCGAGAACACCGCGACGACCAGGATGTCCCACCACAGCGGGAGGTCACCGTTACCACCGAAGGTGCTCAGGTAGGAGATCACGCCGATGCCCACCAGGTAGGGCGGCAGCCACTGCGCGGCCTTGAAGTCCAGGCGCGGTGCGTTGGGCAGGTTCTTGCGGATCGCGTACCAGGCGTAGGAGCCGAGCAGCACGTAGCCGATCAGGATCGCGCAGCCCAGGCGCCACAGGGTGTCCCAGCCGGACCAGAAGATGATCAGGTTGGCGACCACGAAGGACAGCGGCGAGATGATGTTGCCGAAGGGCAGCTTGTACGGACGCTCGTGGTTCGGCAGCCGGTCGGTGAAGACGCCGTAGGCCAGCGGGGCGCCCGCGTACATCAGCACGCTCGCCGAGGTGATGAAGCCGACCAGCGTCTGCCAGCTCGGGAACGGCGCGAAGCAGACCACACCGGTCACGAACGACATCGCCAGGCCGAACCACGGCACACCACGCGCGTCGGTCTTGGCGAAGAGCTTCGGCGCGTAGCCGTTCTTGGCCAGGCCGTAGGAGATACGGGACGTGGCGGTGGTGTAGATCAGGCCGGTGCCGCCGGGAGAGATGATCGCGTCGGCGTACAGGACCCAGGCCAGCCAGCCCAGGCCGACCAGCGAGGCGAGACCCGCCCAGGGGCCGCTGATGCCCGCGTAGGCCAGGTTGGCCCAGCCCTTCGCGAAGGAGGCGTGGGGCAGGGCGGCGATGAACACGATCTGGAGCAGGACGTAGATGACGGCGCCGATCGCGACCGAGCCCAGCGTGGCGCGCGGCAGGTCACGCTTCGGGTTGCGGCTCTCACCGGCCAGCTGGATCGCCTGCTCGAAGCCGAGCAGCGCGAAGATGATGCCGGAGGAGCTGATCGCGGTGAGGACGCCCTTGGCGCCGAACGGGGCGAAGCCCTCGGAGGTGAAGTTGGCCGGGTGGAAGTTGCCGATGGCGATGATGAAGATCGCCGCGAGCGGGACCGCGATCTTCCACCAGGTGGCGGCGCTGTTGGTGTGTGCCAGGACGCGGACGCCGAGGAAGTTGACCGCGACGAACACGGCCATCAGAAGCACCGCGACGACGATGCCGCTGGTGGTCAGCGTGCCGTTGGCGTTCTGCAGTCCGTCGGCGAAGTGCCAGTGCTTGGCATAGCCGATCATGGCCTCGACCTCGATCGGAGCCACGGTCGCGGCCTGCAGCCAGGAGAACCAGCCGAAGGACATACCGGCCAGGCCGCCGAAGGCGTAGTGCGGGTAACGGGCGGTACCGCCCGCCACCGGGAACATGCCGCCGAGCTCGGCGTGCACGAGGGCGAGCAGCACGATCGCCACCGCCCCGATCACCCACGAGATGATCGCGGCGGGGCCGGCCGCCACGACCGCCTTCTCGGCGCCGAAGAGCCAGCCGGAGCCGATGATGGAACCCACCGAAGCCCACATCAGGCCGATGAGCCCCACATCTCGGCGCAGGCCGCCGCCGGTGTCGCTTGTGGCTACCGGCGCAGCCTGGTCGACGTTCGCCATGTCTAGTGGCCTCTCAGATCTAAACGCGGTGTTAACGAGCAAGGAGGCCACAGGCTAGGGATGCTTTCCGCGTCGGCAAAAGACTGTTAACCAAATTTTGACCCGGGATCTTCGGTGTCTTGGGCGCACAGTCGGTCACTGACTTGTCACAGGTCAGATGCCTGGCCGGAATGTCAATATTCAGCGGCGAATTGTGAGTAGAAGGAAAGATTCACTAGCTCAGAAGCGGAATTTCGATCGCCGGGCAACGGTCCATGACCATGTCCAGACCTGCCGTCCGGGTCCGGTCGTAGGCGGCCTCGTCCACGACCCCGAGCTGGAACCATACCGCCCGCGCGCCCTTGACCACGGCCTCGTCGGCCACCGCGCCGGCCAGCTCGCTGTTCACGAAGACGTCGACGACATCGATTTCGAAGGGAATGTCGGCGAGAGAGGCGTACCCCTGCTCTCCGTGCACGGTCTCCGCCTTCGGATGCACGGGGACGATCCGCTTGCCGAACCGCTGGAGCACTTGCGCCACCCCGTACGCCGCCCGGCTGCGGTTGGCGGACAGGCCGACCACCGCCCAGGTGTCACCCAGCTCGGTCAGGATCCTGCGGATCGTCGCTTCGTCGCCGTACACGGCCGTCTCCTCGGGGCTGCGGGGAACTGTTCGCCTGGGCAACAGTGCCGGGGCGGGTCCGATTCCCGGCCCGCCACCTCGCCACCATGGCCGGAATCGGCGCGAGATGCCTGCCTACGGCGGCCCGCCCGCCTACGCTCAGCCCGTGCTGCGCATCCTCGACGCCCGAACCGGTGAGCTCGTCCCCGCCGCGCCCGCCCGCCGCGGCCTGACCCGCATCGAGGCCCACGCCTCCGGCCCCGATCCGACCTCCCTGCGCGTACTGCTCACCGCCGACCTCCTGGTCCGCGCCCTGGAACTGGGCGGCACCCCGGTCTGGGCGGCCCTCGCCGCACCCCACCACCCCGCCGGCCTCCGCACCGCCGCGACCACCCTGTCCATCCGCCCCTTCGAGGACGCCCACGACCTTCCGTCGGGGCTGGGCGAGGCACAGGTGATCCACGTGACGGCCAAGGCCCCGGACGCCTCAGGGAGGGGGCCGGTGGTGTGGCTCGCCCCGGTGGAGTGGACGGGGGAGCCGAGGGGCGGACCGGGGGCGGATCCGACTTCGGAGGGGGCTGCGCGCTCGTCCGGGGCGGGGGTTATGGGTTCGTATGAGGGCGGGGTGGCAGGTGAGGCTGTAGGGACCCCCGCGCTCCCGGGCCTTTTCTCCGACCCCGCTGCCCTTCGGCTCGCTCTGCTCTGTGTGCCGCGCGGTGAGCCCGTCCGGCTGGACCCCGGCGTGCTGGGGGAGGCCGCCGGGCGGCTGGTCCGGTGGCGGCGGGCCGTGGCGGGGTGGGCGCGGCAGCCCTCGCGACCCGTGCCCGACGACGTACGGGCGGGGCTGCGGTCCGCGTGGGAGGACGACCTCGATCTGCCCGGAGTGCTGGAGGTGCTGCGGGCCGTGGAGAGCGCCCCGGAGCTGCCCGACGGGGCCCGCTTCGAGACGTACGTCTACTCCGACCGTCTGCTGGCCCTCGACCTGGCCCGCGACGTCGGGAGCCTCGCGTGATCGTGCGGGCGGGCACGGGCCCGCTGCGCCGGCTGGTGGTTCTGCGGCACGCCAAGTCCGCCTGGCCCGAGGGCGTCGAGGACCACCGCAGGCCGCTCGCGCCGCGCGGCCTGCGCGACGCCCCGGCCGCCGGACGCGCACTGGCCGAGGCGGACTGCCTGCCCGACCTCGCCCTGTGCTCCCCGGCCGTACGGGCCCGCCGCACCTGGGAGCTGGCCTCCGCCGAGTGGGGTACTCCGCCGCCGGTGCGGTACGACCGGCGGTTGTACGGGGCGGGCGTACCGGAGCTGCTGGAGGTGGTCCGCGAGGCGCCGCCCGAGGTCGAGACCCTGCTGCTCGTCGGGCACAACCCCGGTCTTGAGGAGCTGGTCCTGGAGCTGGCGCGGGACGGACTCGACGACACGCTGGAGCGGGTGCGGACGAAGTTCCCCACGTCCGCGATCGCCGTCCTCTCCTGGCGCGGCACCGGCTGGCCCGCCCTGGGCCCCGCCACGGCCCTCCTGACGTCGTTCACCGTGCCGCGCGGGAGGAAGAAGTAGCGCCACGCGCGCGTGACCGGCACTCCCGGGCACCGCATAGGCTGACGGGATGCAGGACGAGTACCGCACAGTCGCCCGCGCGGGCGTGCACGAGACCGAGATCAACCGCTCCCGTTTCCTGTGCGCCCTCGCCCCGGCCGCCACCGAGCAGGAGGCGCAGGACTTCATCGCCTCCGTGCGCAAGGAGCACGCCGACGCCACCCACAACTGCTGGGCGTACGTCATCGGCGCCGACGCCTCCGTGCAGAAGGCCAGCGACGACGGCGAACCGGGCGGCACCGCCGGCGTCCCCATGCTCCAGATGCTGCTGCGCCGTGAGATGCGCTACGTCGTCGCGGTCGTCACCCGCTACTACGGAGGCGTCAAGCTCGGCGCCGGCGGACTCATCCGGGCCTACGGCGGCGCGGTCGGCGAGGCCCTGGACACCCTCGGCACACTCACCCGGCGCCGCTTCCGGCTGGCCACGGTGACCGTGGACCACCAGCGTGCCGGCAAGGTCCAGAACGACCTGCGCGCCACCGGACGCGAGGTGCGGGACGTGCACTACGGCGAGGCGGTCACCATCGAGATCGGCCTGCCGGACGCCGACGTGGACGCCTTCCGCGCCCGGCTCGCCGATGTGACGGCGGGCACGGCAGGGTTCGAACTGGGCGGCGAAGCCTACGGAGATGCCTGACACTGCGCAGTAATTCGGGCAAATAACGCAAAGGTTGACCGGCTGTGCCGGGGCGATACGGGAGTAAGCGCCCGTGATGTCAGACCCGGCCGTTAGTCTCGGGGATCATGAGACTCCTGCACACGTCCGACTGGCATCTCGGCCGGGCCTTCCACCGGGTGAACATGCTCGGGGCCCAGGCCGAGTTCATCGGTCACCTCGTCACCACCGTGCGTGAGCGCAAGGTGGACGCGGTGGTCGTGTCGGGCGATGTGTACGACCGTGCGGTGCCACCGCTCGCCGCGGTCGAGCTGTTCGACGAGGCCCTGCACCGCCTCGCGGACCTCGGCGTGCCCACGGTGATGATCTCCGGCAACCACGACTCGGCCCGCCGGCTCGGCGTCGGCGCCGGACTCATCGGCCGCGCCGGCATCCACCTGCGCACCGAGCCGTCGGCGGCCGGCACCCCGGTGGTGCTGGGCGACGGCCATGGCGAGGTCGCCTTCTACGGCCTGCCGTACCTCGAACCCGCCCTGGTGAAGGACGAGTTCGGGGTGGAGAAGGCCGGCCACGAGGCCGTGCTGGCCGCCGCCATGGACCGTGTCCGCGCCGACCTCGCCACCCGCGCGCCCGGCACCCGCTCGGTCGTCCTCGCCCACGCCTTCGTCACCGGCGGCCAGGCCAGCGACAGCGAGCGGGACATCACCGTCGGCGGGGTCGCCGCCGTACCGGCCGGGGTCTTCGACGGCGTCGACTATGTGGCGCTCGGCCATCTGCACGGCTGCCAGACCATCACCGAGCGCGTGCGCTACTCGGGCTCCCCGGTCGCCTATTCCTTCTCGGAGACCGACCACCGCAAGAGCATGTGGCTGGTCGACCTCGGCGGCGACGGCTCCGTCTCCGCCGAGCGCGTCGACTGCCCGGTGCCGCGCCCGCTGGCCCGTATCAGGGGAACGCTGGACGGCCTCCTGGCCGACCCCGCACTGGCCCGTCACGAGGACGCCTGGGTCGAGGCCACCCTCACCGACCCCGTCCGCCCCGCCGAACCCATGGCCCGGCTCACCGAGCGCTTCCCGCACACCCTCAGCCTCGTCTTCGCTCCCGAGCGCGCTCCAGACGATCCCCAGGTCTCGTACGCGCGGCGCCTGGCGGGCCGCAGCGACCAGCAGATCGCCCAGGACTTCGTCGCCCATGTGCGCGGCGCCGGGCCCGACGCGCGGGAGGCGGCCGTTCTGCGCGACGCCTTCGACGCCGTGCGCGCCGACGCCGCCGTGCGGGAGGTGGCCGGGTGAGGCTGCACCGGCTCGACATCACCGCCTTCGGTCCCTTCGCCGGCTCGCACAGCGTCGACTTCGACGCCCTGTCCGCCGCCGGGCTCTTCCTGCTGCACGGCCCCACCGGCGCCGGCAAGACCTCCGTCCTGGACGCCGTCTGCTACGCCCTGTACGGCGCCGTCCCCGGCGCCCGGCAGAACGGCCAGGGCATGAACCTGCGCAGCGACCACGCGGAGCCGCGCACCCGCACCGAGGTCCGCCTCGACCTCACCGTCGCCGGCCGCCGCCTCGAGATCACCCGGCAGCCGCCCTGGGAGCGGCCCAAACTGCGCGGCACCGGCACGACCGTCGACAAGGCCCAGACCTGGCTGCGCGAGTACGACGCCCGAGCCGGCGTCTGGAAGGACCGCAGCCGTTCCCACCAGGAGATCGGTGAGGAGATCACCCAGCTGCTCGGCATGAGCCGCGAGCAGTTCTGCCAGGTCGTGCTGCTGCCCCAGGGCGACTTCGCCCGCTTTCTGCGTGCCGACGCCGAGGCCCGCGGCCGGCTGCTGGGCCGCCTCTTCGACACCCAGCGCTTCGCCGACGTCGAACGGCGCCTCGCCGAGCGCCGCCGCGCCACCGAGGCACGCGTGCGTGAGGGCGATGCGGCCCTGCTCGCCGACGCGCACCGCATGCAGCAGGAGGCCGGCGACGCCATGGAACTGCCCGAGCTGGCCCCCGGCGACCCGGGCCTGGCCGACGCCGTCCTCGCCGCCGCCGCCGTCGCCCGCGCCACCGCCCGCGAACGCCTCACCGTCGCCCACTGCCGGCTCACCACCGCCGAGTCGGCCCACGCCGTGGCCCGGCGCGCCCTGGACGACGTACGCGAACTCGCCCGCCTGCAGAGCCGGTTCGCCGAGGCCCGGCAGTGCGCCGAGCGCCTTCAGGAGCGGGCGGGCGCCCATCAGGAGGCCCAGCGGCGCATGGAGCGGTCCCGCAAGGCGGAGGCGGTCGCGCCCGCGCTGGAACTGCGCGGCGCCGCCGAGGAGGAGCACCACAGGGCGGCCGCGGCCGAGGCACGCACGCGTGGCATGCTCCCCGACTCCTACGCCGACGCGGGCGCGGCCGGACTCGCCGCCGCCGCCCGCCGGGCCGCCGAGGAGCTGGGCGGCCTGGACGCGGCCCGCCGCGCCGAGCGGCGGCTCGCCGAGCTCGCCGAGGAACGCGCCGGGCTCGACCGCCAGGAGCGCGCCGACGAGGACGTGCTCCGCGAGGCCGAGGCCTGGCTCGCCGAGTGGGACGCCACCCGCACGGCGCTGCAGTCCCGCGTCGACTCCGCCCAGGAGGCCGCCACCCGCGCCGAACAGCTCGCCGTCCGGCGGGAACCGATGCGGGGACGCCTCGACGCGGCCCGCACCCGGGACCAGCTGGCCGCCGACCTGGAGGGGGCCCGGCGCGCAGCGACCGCCTCCGAGCAGCGTGCCCTCGACGCCCGCGCCCATTGGCTGGACCTCAAGGAACAGCGGCTGAACGGCATCGCCGCCGAGCTGGCCGCCCACCTCACCGACGGCGAGCCCTGCGCCGTCTGCGGGGCCACCGAGCACCCGGCGCCGGCCCGCAAGGTCGCCGGACACGTCGACCGCGAGACGGAGGACCGGGCCCTCGCCGCGTACCAGCGTACCGAGGAGCAGCACACCGAGGACGAACGGCGGCTCGGCGTCGTCCGCGAGGCCCTGGCCGCCGCCACCGCCGAGGCCGGCGACACGCCCACCGCCCAACTCGAAGAGGCAGCCACCGAGTTGGAGCAGGAGTACGCCCGTGCCCGCCGCGACGCGTCCGCGCTGCACGCCGCGCACGAGGAACTGCGGCGCGCCGAGCACGAGCGCGAGCGGCGCCTCGCCGACCGCCAGGAGGCCGCCGTACGGGCCGCCTCCCGGCTCACCCGGCGCGAGACGCTGGAGCGCGAACAGGCCCAGCTGGAGGCCGAGTTGGCCAAGGCGCGCGGCAACTTGGGCAGCGTGGCCGCCCGTGCCGCGCAGCTGGAGCGGCAGGCGGCGCTGCTCACCGACGCCGCCGACGCCGTACGCGCGGCCGAGGACGCGGCCCAGCGTCTGAAGGACGCCGACGCCCGCCTCGCCGACGCCGCCTACCGGGCCGGGTTCGACACCCCGCAGGCCGCGGCCGCCGCCCTCCTGGACGCCGCGGCCCACCGCGAGCTGCAGCACCGCCTGGACGCCTGGCAGGCGGAGGAGGCCGCCGTGCGCGCGGTGCTGGCGGAGGCCGACACCGCGGCCGCCGCCCAGCAGCCGCCCGCCGACCTGCCCACCGCCGAGCGCGCGGCGGCCACGGCCGAACACCGGCTGCGCGAGGCGGCGTCCGCGCGCGACGCGGCGGCGCGCTGCTGCGCCGAGCTGGACCGCCTCTCCGCAGGTGCCACCGAGGCCGTACGCCGGCTCGCCCCGCTCCGCGAGGAGTACGACCGGGTCGCCCGTCTCGCCGCCCTCACCGCGGGCACCTCCGCCGACAACGACCGCAAGATGCGCCTGGAGTCGTATGTGCTCGCGGCCCGTCTGGAGCAGGTCGCCGCCGCCGCGACCGCACGGCTGCAGCGCATGTCGTCCGGCCGCTACACCCTCGTCCACTCCGACGACCGCACCGGACGCGGCCGCAGCGGGCTCGGGCTGCATGTGGTCGACGCCTGGACCGGACGCGAACGCGACACCGCCACCCTGTCCGGCGGCGAGACCTTCTTCGCCTCCCTCGCCCTCGCCCTCGGCCTCGCGGACGTCGTCACCGACGAGGCCGGCGGGGTCCGCCTCGACACGATGTTCATCGACGAGGGCTTCGGCAGCCTCGACGACCAGACCCTGGACGAGGTGTTGGACGTCCTCGACTCCCTGCGCGAACGCGACCGCAGCGTCGGCATCGTCAGCCACGTCCCCGACCTGCGCCGCCGCATCCACGCCCAACTGGAGGTCGTCAAGGGCAGAACGGGGTCGGTGCTGCGGCAGCGCGGTGTCTGACCGGTCAGCGGCCCAGCGCGCGGCGGGGCAGCGGTGAGGAGTACACGACGCTGGTGGTCACCGAGCCCAGTGCGCCGATCTTTCCGGAGATCTCCTCCAGGTGCGCCATGGAGCGGGCCGCGACCTTGATGACGAAGCAGTCGTCGCCCGTCACGTGGTGCGCCTCCAGGATCTCGGGGGTCGCGGCCACCAGGTCGTGGAACGGCTTGTAGTTGCCGTTCGGGTAGCGCAGCCGGACGAACGCCAGGATCGGCAGCCCGAGCCGCTCGGGGTCGACGACCGCCGCGTACCCCTGGATCACCCCCGCCTCCTCCAGCCGGCGGACCCGTTCGGTGACGGCACTCGGCGACATGGAGACGGCCCGCGCCAGTTCGGCATAGCTGGCCCGCCCCTCGCGCTGGAGGACCTCGAGTATGCGCCAGTCGGTGGCGTCCGGGGAATACACGGTCATCCCGGATGGATAGCAGGGAAATCCCGGCGTGGACAAGGGGAGCGCCGTGGATCACCCCTTCAGGGAGCGAGATGGCGGCCGTAGATTCTTCACCATGATCACCGATGAGAACCCCGTCCTGCGCGTCCCTCCCGCCCCGCCCGCCGAGGCGGCCGCCCACTTCCGGGCGAGCCTGGCCTTCCACGCCGACGTCTCCGATGTGGCCGCCGCGCTCGCGGCCGGCGGTGACCCCGGCTTCGTCGTCGTGGACTCCCGCTCGACCGAGTCCTGGGACCAGGGCCACATCCCCGGCGCCGTCCATCTGCCCACCGCGCTCATCCCCGAGCAGGCCGAGCAGCTCCTGGACAAGTCCGTGCCGGTGGTGACGTACTGCTGGGGCCCGGGCTGCAACGGCGCCACCCGCGCCGCCCTCGCCCTCGCCGAACTCGGCTACCCGGTCAAGGAGATGCTCGGCGGCTTCGAGTACTGGGTGCGCGAGGGCTTTGCCTACGACACCTGGCAGGGGCCGCAACAGCGGAATGCCGACCCGCTGACCGCGCCCGTCGAAGGCGACTGCGGCTGCTGACCGACGCCCGTGTAGGTTCTCTGCCCATGGCTCGATACGCGGATCCAGGCGCGCTGGAGTGGGTGGAATCGGGCGGCGGCCCGCTGATAGCCGTCCCGGAGACGGTGCTGCCGTTCTGGGCGGGCGCCGACAGCGAGGAACTCGACACCGACTACGACCGGGCGTGCGAGGTCGACGGCCACATCGGTCTGCTGCCCGTCGGCGACAGCGCGGCCCTGGTGTTCGGCGAGGAACCCGCCTCCACCTCGTACCTGCCGGACCACGCCACCTTCGTACGCTGGTCCGCCGCCGACTCCGAGGCGGAGCTCCTCGCCGGTGTCCCCGCCGCCCTGCACGCCGCGGTGTGGGGGAGCGAGGTGCACTGGCGGGTGCCCGGCCCGGTGCTGCTGTTCGACTCGGCCTGGCCGGGCGGCACCGCCGCCCACCGGGAGCACCTGCGGATCCCCCTGGAGCCGGGCTCGTACGCGGTGCGCGCCGCGTATGTCCAGCCCGGCCCGGAGACCTGGCTCGGCCTGGTGCAGCTCCGGCGGCTCAGCCACTGACCGGACCGCCGAGCGCCGTCAACGCAGGCCGTCGAACGCGATGTTCAGGTGCCTCGGGCCGCGCAGCACCGCGTTCTGCCGGTACGGCGGCGGGTCCTCGACCAGTCGGGGATGCTCCAGGCGCCGGGCCAGTTCCGACAGGGCGATCTGGGCCTCCAGACGGGCCAGCGGGGCGCCGAAGCAGCTGTGGATGCCGCTGCCGAACCCGAGGTGCTGGATGTCCTCGCGGTCCGGGTCGAAGCGCTCGGGGTCCTTGAACCGCTCGGGGTCGCGGTTGCCCGCGGCCAGCATCAGCCAGACGCGCGAGCCCTTGGGGATGGTGACCCCGCGCAGCTCGATGTCGGCGATGCAGGTGCGCTGCGGCACGATCTGCACCGGCGGCTCGTAGCGCAGCAGCTCCTCCACGATCCGCACCGACAGCCCCGGGTCGTCGCGCAGCCGCTCCAGGACCTCCGGGTGGCGCAGCAGCGTGAGCATGCCGTTGGTGATCAGGTTGACGGTCGTCTCGTGGCCCGCGATGAGGAGCAGCACCGCTGTGCTGAGCACTTCCATCGTCGTCATGGCGCCGTCCGGACCGCGACTGTTCACCAGGTCGGAGAGCATGTCGTCGCGAGGTTCCCGGGCGCGCTGCTCCACCAGCCCGTTCAGGTACATGCCGAGCTGCAACCGGGCCTCCTGCGCGGTCCGCTGCGATGCGGCGCTCGTGCGGGTGTCGGGGTCCAGGCCGGCGACGATCGGGTCGACCCAGGCACGGAAGCGGGGCTCGTCCTCGCGCGGTACGCCGAGCAGCCGGCAGATCACGGTCACCGGGAAGGGGTACGCGAACTGGTCGACGAGGTCGATCTGCCGCGCGTCCCCGAAGCCGTCGATCAGCCCGGTGACGATCTCACCCAGCTCGCCCCGCATGCTCTCGATCCGGCGCGGCCTGTGCGGCGGCCCGAAGGAACTCATGGCGATCCTGCGCAGCCGGTCGTGCTCCGGCGGGTCGAGCCGGATGAAGCTGGGAGGCAGCCCCGTCGCTTCCGGCCCGGACAGCTCGTCGCCCCCGGCGGCGGCCAGATTGGCGGCGTCGGAGCTGATCCGCGGATCGTGGAGCAGGGCCTCGATGTCGTAGTACGAGCTGATGACGTAGGGGCCGTCCTCCTCGTGGAGCACCGGCGTCCTGCGGAGTTCCTCGTACAGCGGATACGGGTCGGCGCGGTTGGCGAAGTCGGTGATCTGGCGGAACAGCGAGGCCTGCGGCATGACAAGTCCTTGGAACATCGGCGCCGGGCGGCGGTCAGTGGCGGGCGGGGTGGAAGACCAGCTGCTGGTCGGCGGGTGAGTAGCCGCTGAGGGTCACGGTGGGGCCGTGGGTCGGCAGCGACGGGTCGGGGAAGTCGGCCGCCACCGGCTGGCGGCCCTCGGGACGCCGGTCCACCGTCGGGTACTCCACCGGGAACGGCGCACCCCGCTCGATCTGCCGCGCGTAGAACTCCAGCCATCGGGTGCTGTCGAAGCTCACGGCGGCGACGATGCGGCCCTGGTAGCCGTACACGCCGACGAACCGGCGTTCGGCCAGCGAACCCTGCGTGATCATGAGCTGGTCGCCCATGGGCGGCACGCCGACCGACTTGATGTTCACGCCGAACATCGACGACCAGAAGGCGGGCATCCACAGGTGCGGGCGCCGGTCGGCGCCGTGGCAGATCATGTTGTGCGCGGCCGTCTCCGCCTGGGCGACGGCGTTGCCCCAGTGCTCCAGTGAGAGGAACTGGTAGCCGAACAGCGCGTGCGGGGAGCGCGCGACATCACCCGCCACGAAGACGTCGTCGGTGACGATGCCCCGGAAGTCGAAGGCACGGCAGCCGGCGTCACAGGCGATCCCGCGGGGCCCGGCGCCCAGCCCCGACCCGGCCAGCCAGTCGGTGTTGCGCATCGAGCCCAGCGAGACCACGACCACGTCCGCCTCGACGACACTCGCGTCGGACAGGTGGACGGTCCGCACCCGGCCGACCGAGTCGCCCTCCAACGAGGTCACCGTGACCCCGGTCCGCAGATCCACGCCGTTCTCGGTCTGCAGGCCGGCGGCGACCGCGCCCACCACGCCGCCGAGCGCACCCACCAGCGGCGCACCCGCCCGCTCCGCCACGGTGACGGAGATGCCCATCTCCCGGCAGGCCGAGGCGACCTCCGAACCGGCGAAGCCGGCACCGATGACGAACACCCGGCGCGGCCCCGCCTTCAGCCGGCGGTACAGATCGGCCGCGTCGTCCCGGGTCCGCAGCAGGCAGACGCCGTCCAGCCGGGCCTCCTCCTCCCTGGGCCAGGGCCGGGCGCGCACACCGGTGGCGATGAGCAGCCGGTCGTACTCCACCTCGTCCCCGTCGGCCAGCCGTACCCGCTTTGCCGTCAGATCCAGACCGGTTGCGGGGACACCGAGCCGCCACTTGGCGTCGATCTCCCTGCGGTGCGGCAGCTCGGTGCGGTGCGGGGAGGCCATGCCGAGCAGGACGGACTTGGACAGCGGCGGCCGGTCGTACGGCTCGTACGGCTCGTCGCCGATCAGGGTCAGTTCGCCGGCGAAGCCCTCGGCGCGCAGGGTCTCGGCGGCGCGCAGGCCCGCCAGCGAGGCGCCGACGATCACGATCCGGCCCTCCCGCCGGAGCCAGTCGACGTAGTCAGCGGGCATCGGACGCCTCCCGGACGCCTCCCGTGTCGTCCAGCCCGTCCGCGCTGATCGCCTGCACCGGGCAGGCGGCGACGGCGCGGGCCAGCCGTTCCCGCTGCTCCTCGGGGGCGTGCGGGTTGTAGATCAACGCCTCGTCGCCGTGCATGGCGAAGACGTCGGGCGCGAGGAACGCGCACTGGGCGTAGCCCTGACATTTGTTGAGATCGACGACGAGCCGCATCGACGCTCCGCCTTCCGGTGGCCAGGTCCGGTACGCCGGCCCAGTCGCACGGCATGGCCGGACGGCGGTCATGTCCCGTTTGCCAGCATGAGTCCGGCAGGGCGAGATCGCCCGTCGGGGAACCCTTCCGGGTAGCCCGCGCCCGCCAGCAGGACGTACCCGCTGAGCACCAGCGACCAGGCGGGAAGGACCAGCTCCGACCAGGGCACATTGCCCGAGACGAAGAGCAGCGTCAGGGCGGTGAGACAGCCCAGGGCGGTGAGCCCGCGGGGCAGGACCCCGAGACGGCGGCCGATCGCCGACACCACGGAGAGGATCGTGCGGCCCTGGCCTGTGATCGTGTCTCGCGCCCCTTCCGATGCGGTCGCGTCCGGTACCTGCCCCCCTGCATTCGCACGTCCCCACACCGCCCGCCGTCGGACCAGGTCCAGTGTCCGACCACTACCCGCCCCTAATTCGCTCGCGCCCCGCTGACCCCGTCCCCAGGGTGGTCCGCCATGTCTGCGAACAAGCTCCCGGCACCGGAAGACCCGCGGCGCGACCCGTTGCCCCTGCGCGGCCGTACCGCCCTTGTCACCGGGGCGAGTCGGCGGGCCGGGATCGGGCATGCCGTGGCGCGGCGGTTGGCGGCGTACGGGGCGAGCGTGTACCTGCATCATCATGTGCCGCACGACGCCGCGATGCCGTGGGGTGCCGACAGTCCCGAGGCCGTCGTCGCCTCCGTGCGTGCGGTGCTCGGCGACCCCGGCGCCCGTGTCCTCTCCGGACCCGGTGACCTCGCCGACCCGGAGGAACCGGCCCGGCTGATCGACACGGTCGTCGGTGAGTTCGGCCGTCTGGACATCCTCGTCGCCAACCACGCCCTCAGCGGCTCGGACGGCACCCTGGACGAGATCGACGCAGCGATGCTCGACGCGCACTGGGCGGTCGACACCCGCTCGGTCCTGCTGCTCGTCCAGGCCTACGCCCGCTCGCGCGCCCGGCCGGCCGACCGTGTTCCCGGCGGGCGGGTGGTGTTGCTGACCTCCGGACAGGACCTCGGCAGCGGCATGCCGGGCGAGATCGCCTACGCCCTCCAGAAGGGCGCCCTCGCCTCGATCACCCGCTCCCTGGCCGGCCCGCTCGCCGACCAGGGCATCACGGTGAACGCCGTCAACCCCGGCCCGGTGGACACCGGTTACGCCACCGGTGAGGCCCATGCCGCAGTCGCGGCCCGGTTCCCGGGCGGGCGCTGGGGCCTCCCCGACGACCCGGCCCGCCTCATCGCCTGGCTGGCCACCGACGAGGCCGGCTGGATCACCGGGGAGGTCATCAACTCGGAAGGCGGCTTCCGGCGCTGACACCGGGCGGTCAGAGCCGGGCCAGCTCGTCCACCAGGTCGTCCAGACCGAGCGAGCCCTGCGACAGCGCCGCCATGTGCCAGGACTTCAGATCGAACGCGTCGCCGTGCCGCTCGCGCGCCTTCTCCCGGCCCAGCAGCCACGCCCGCTCACCGAGCTTGTAACCGATCGCCTGCCCCGGAATCGTCAGGTACCGGGTCAGCTCGCTCTCCACGAAGTCCGCCGGCCGGCTGCTGTGCGCGCCGAAGAACTCCTGCGCCAGCTCCGGCGTCCACCGCTCGCCGGGGTGGAACGGCGAGTCGGCCGGGATCTCCAGCTCCAGGTGCATGCCGATGTCCACGATCACCCGGGCCGCCCGCATCATCTGCGCGTCCAGGTAGCCGAGCCGCTCCTCGGGATCCGCGAGGTAGCCGAGCTCGTCCATCAGCCGCTCCGCGTACAGCGCCCAGCCCTCGGCGTTGGCGCTGACGATGCCGACCGTCGCCTGGTAGCGGGACAGGTTCTCGGCCACGTGCACCCACTGCGCGAGCTGGAGGTGATGCCCGGGCACGCCCTCGTGGTACCAGGTCGAGACCAGGTCGTAGACCGGGAAGCGGGTCTGGCCCATGGTGGGCAGCCAGGTGCGGCCGGGGCGGGAGAAATCCTCCGACGGGCCCGTGTAGTAGGGGGCCGCGGCGCTGCCGGGCGGGGCGATGCGCGACTCCACCTTCCGCACCCGCTCGGCGAGCTCGAAGTGCGTGCCGTCCAGGTTCTCGATGGCCCTGTCCATCAGCCCCTGCAGCCACTCCCGCACCTCCTCCACCCCCTCGATGTGCCGGCCGTGCTCATCGAGGTGCGCGAGCGCCACCCACGGGGTCTCGGCGCCGGGCAGGATCTTCTCCGCCTCCTGCTTCATCTCGCCGAGGATCCGGTGGAACTCCGACCAGCCGTACGCGTACGCCTCGTCAAGGTCCAGGTCGGTGCCGTTGAAGTAGCGGGACCAGCGCGCGTACCGCTCGCGGCCCGCCGTGTTCGGGGCGCCCTCGATCGCCGGCGCGTACACGTCCCGCAGCCAGTCCCGCAGTTCCACCAGGGCGCCGGTCGCGGCGCGGGCCGCCTCGTCCAGCTCCGGGCGCAGCGCCTGGGGCCCGGCGGCGGCGAAGTCCTCGTACCAGCCGCGGCCGGTGCCGTCCGTGTCCGTCCACTCGGTGAGCTGCTCGATGTACGTCGCCGTCGGCCGCGGCGCCGCGAACAGCTTGCGGTCCAGGCCGAGTTGCAGCGACTCGCGGTAGCCCGCGAGCGCGCCCGGCACCGCGCGCAGCCGCTCGGCGATCGCCGCCCAGTCCTCGTCCGTCTGCGACGGGGTGACCGTGAAGATGTCCCGCACCGAGTGGCCCGGCGTGGCCATGTTGCCGACCGCGCGCAGGTGCTCGTCCGCCTCGTGCACGGCCAGTTCGGCGGTCAGCCGCTCCCGCAGCAGCCGCCCGCAGCGCCGCTCCGCGTCAGTCTCCGCCCCCGGCTGCCGCTCCGCCTCGTCCAGCTTCGCGAGCGTGGTCCGCGCCAGCTCCGCGAGGGCCGCCTGGCCCGCGGGCGAGTAGTCGGGCAGGCGGCTCGAACTCTCCTTCACACCGAGGTAGGTACCGGTGACCGGGTCGAGGGCGATGAGGTCGTCCACGTACGCGTCTGCCACCTGGCGGGGCAGCGGGCTCTTGGTCTCAGACATGGGCCCATCCTCGTACGAGAAGGATCACCCCGTCACCCACGTATAGGGGGATTCAGCTCTGGGCGTGGCCGGGCGGCAGCAGTGGCCCGCACTCCCACTGCTGGAAGATCAACCGGGTCTCCACCCGGGCCACCTCGCGCCGGCTGGTGAACTCGTCGAGCACCAGCCGCTGCAGATCGGCCATGTCCGCGACGGCCACATGCACCAGATAGTCGTCCGGCCCGGTCAGATGGAACACTGTCCGTGCCTCCGGCAGCGCCCGGATCCGCTCCACGAACGGCCCGACCAGCTCCCGCCGATGCGGCCTGACCTGCACCGACAGCAACGCCTGCAGCCCGCGACCGATCTTGGCCGGATCCAGCTCCAGCCGGTGCCCGAGTATCACGCCCGACCGGCGCAGCCGGGTCACCCGGTCCAGACACGTCGACGGCGCCACGCCCACCTGCGTGGCCAGATCACGGTAGGTGGTCCGGGCGTCGTTCTGCAGGAGCCGCAGCAGATGGAGATCCACCGGATCCAGTACGACAGATTCGGCCATTGGCCGAACGTAGCACGGTGTTCGAATCCAGAGAACCGTTCACTGTTCACCCTTCCGCCCATGGACACAGCGAGCACCGGTGCCTACGACGGCGTACGCACCGCATCGAGAGCCCTGGCCACTCAGGCCGTGCACGCCGGCCGCGACGATCTCGCCCGCCAGGGTCTGCACGCCCCGCCGATCGACCTGTCGACCACCTACCCCTCGTACGACAGCCGAGGTGAGGCCGCCCGCATCGACGCCTTCGCCACCGACGGCGCCGACCCGGTCGGACCGCCCGTCTACGGCCGTCTCGGCAACCCGACCGTCGCCCGCTTCGAGACCGCCCTGGCCCGCCTGGAGGGCACCGAGTCCGCGGTCGCCTTCGCCAGCGGCATGGCGGCGCTCAGCGCGGTCCTCCTCGCTCGCTCCGCGATGGGCCTCAAGCACGTCGTCGCCGTACGACCCCTGTACGGCTGTAGCGACCATCTGCTCACCGCGGGGCTGCTCGGCACCGAGGTCACCTGGACCGACCCGGCCGGCATCGCCGACGCGCTGCGCCCGGACACCGGCCTGGTGATGGTGGAGTCCCCGGCCAACCCGACCCTCGCCGAGCTCGACCTGCGGGCCGTCGCGCACGCCTGCGGTTCGGTGCCGCTGCTCGCCGACAACACCTTCGCCACGCCCGTGCTGCAACGCCCGGCCGAGCACGGCGCCCGGCTGGTGCTGCACAGCGCCACCAAGTACCTCGGCGGCCATGGCGATGTGCTGGCCGGAGTGGTCGCCTGCGACGAGGAGTTCGCGGGCCGGCTACGGCAGATACGGTTCGCCACCGGTGGCGTCCTGCATCCGCTGGCCGGCTATCTGCTGCTGAGGGGACTGTCCACGCTCCCGGTGCGGGTGCGGGCCGCCTCCGCGAACGCCGCGGAACTGGCCGGCCGGCTCGCCGCCGACCCGCGGGTGTCCCGCGTCCGCTATCCGCGCATCGGCGGCGCGATGATCGCCTTCGAGGTGAACGGCGATCCGCACGAGGTCATCTCCCGGGTACGGCTCGTCACCCCGGCGGTGAGCCTCGGCAGCGTCGACACGCTCATCCAGCATCCCGCTTCCATCAGCCACCGCATCGTCGATGCCGACGACCGTCGGGGGGCGGGGGTGAGCGACCGGCTACTGCGGTTGTCGGTGGGACTGGAGGACGTCGACGATCTCTGGGCCGACCTGGACCAGGCGCTCGGGGAGCCCGTCCGGACGCCGGCGCCGCTGCGGGAAGCGGTGCGCTGAGGGCACCAGCCGACCCCGTGCGTCGCGCGAGGGCGGCACCCCCCACTGCCTGAAGGGCGTGGGGGGACGCCCCCGATACCGCCGCCGCGGCCGGGCGCCGTGGCGGCGGATTCGCGGCGCGCGGGTGCCGTGTCTGCGCGCCGGGGGCCGGCTGCTGCCGGGGCGCGCCCGGCACCGCAGCCCGGAGCAGGGCTCCGGCTCCGTCATGGCCCCGCCGGTTCCCGCTCGGCTGCGGCCTCCGTCCAGGGCCGGTGCCTCGGGTTTGTCGCCGGCCGGCCTGGCCGCCACCTGGCTGCGGGCTCCGCCCCGGGCCGGAGCCCGCCTGGACGCCGGGTCCGGGCGAGGTTCCCGCGGACGTCGGTGAGGGCCGGGCCGTGGGTCAGTCGCGGTGGGCCGGGTCGCCGAGGCGCCGGAGGCCGGTGTCGTACGGCGTTCGGGCGGCGTCCCGTGCGGAGTCCAGCCGGGCGGTGATGACCAGCGTGCCCTCCTCTATCTGATAGTCGAGGGGCAGGCCGAGGCCGCGCATCGCCGCGACCATGCCGGTGTTGGACGCCTGCGTCACGGCGTACACGCTCTCGCAGCCGGCCTCCACGGCCATCGCCACGAGCCGGCCGAGGAGTTCACCGCCGATGCCGCGCTGCTGCCAGTCGTCCTCGATCAGCAGCGCGACCTCGGTCTCGTCGCCGTCCCACAGCAGATGCCCGAGGCCGACGATGCGGCCGGAGGTGGTCTGCGCGGCCAGCGTCCGGCCGAAACGGGGGCTGAGCAGGTGGTTCAGATAGCGGTCCGCGTCGCCGACCGGGCCGTGGTAGCGCATCCCGAGGGTGCGCGGCGAGCACCGCTCATGCATCGCCCGTGCCGCGGCCACGTCCGCGGTGTCCGCCCGGCGAACGGTGATGTCGTTGCCCTCGGGCAGCGTCAGCACGTCCTTGCCACGCGGGATCCGCGGACCGAGCCGGTTGTCGAGGTCCACCAGGGCCCGCGCCCGGGCGAACTCCGTGGGCGTGAACGGCAGATACGGCCGCTCCACGGTGAGTACCCCGCCCTCCGGGGCCGGCAGTCGCATCACGGTGTCCTCCAGCACACCCCCGGCCGGCACCGGCTCGGGCCCGCGGCCGCCGCCGACCGGTGTCCCGGGCAGTGAGCGGATCGTGCACCGGCCCAGCAACTGGCGTAGCGCAAGCGGCAGTTCGGCGGCGTCCAGTGCGGTGCGCGCGGCCAGCCCGAGCACGCGGGTGGGGGCGTCGACCAGGTCGTGGGCGTCGGCCCGCTCGATCCAGGTGGACTTCCCGCCGGCCTGTGAGACCGCCCGGGTGAGTTCGGCCGCCTCCAGCGCGCCCGGAGCCCGCAGCAGGAACTCGTCCACTGTGCCGTCGGCGAGCGGGTGCGTCTGGAGGCTCAGGATGTCGACGCTCCGCCCGGCGAGTGCGGTGCACAGTGCCGCCAGCGAGCCCGGCTCGTCCTTCACCGTGGTCCGCATCCGCCACAGCGTACCGGTGCCGGGCACGTCGTCGCTGTCGGCCACGTCGTCCGTTCCGTCGCCAGGCTGCCCGGAGGGCCCGGCCGACCGCGTCTCGGCGGTCGGCCGGGCGCCGGTATCACTGACGGGCGGCGCGTGGCCGTGGCGCCGTGCCCACCAGAGGTGGAAGCCGGCCGTCGCGGCGAGCACGAGCGCCGAGATCACCAGCAGGACGGGACCGTCCGGGCCGTGCCCGACCAGGTTCGCCACCCCGTCGGCCACGGCGACGGCCGTGAACAGTGCGGCGAGCTCGACGAGGTCCCGTCGCCAGTGGTGTACGGGGCGGCCGTGCTTCGCCCGGGTCACATCAGACATCTCTGGAGTCATGCAGCCACTGTGAAGGAACGGTGTTGCGTGATCACGAACTGATTGTGACCGATGGGTAAAGCATGCTCCGTCCGTTTTGTTGCAGTTTCTACTGTCTGTCGGCTCCGTGCCGCCCGGCCCCAGATCGTGGCGTTGTCGTCATCCAGTGCTCGCGTCATACGAAAACCGTAGAGGCGACCACTGACAATCCGTCTGACCTGCGAAAAGGGCCGTAGGCAGCGGGAGTTGACCGTGCCGCGCTCCGTGGGATGACGCCGGTGCGCGGCACGGATGAAGGGTACGGGAGCGGCGGCCCCGCCCGCGCCTACTGGCCGACCCGGCCCGGCTGGAGCGTCTGCGTGAACAGCACGGTGCCGTCGTACTCGCGCAGCCGGACCGTCAGCTCGCCGCTGTCGCCGTCGATGTCGACCTCGCCGAAGAACTGGTAGCCCTGGGCCGGCGACACATTGGACGCGGTGGGCGCCTTGACGAACACCCGGTCCGGGCCGAACGTGCCGTCCAGTGCGTTGGCCGGGAAGGCCCCCGCGTTGAGCGGGCCGGAGACGAACTCCCAGAACGGCTCGAAGTCCTTGAACGCGGCCCGCGACGGGTCGTAGTGCTGGGCGGAGGTGTGGTGGACGTCGGCCGTCAGCCACACCGTGCCGGTGATCCGCCGGTGCTTGATGAAGCGCAGCAGCTCGGCGATCTGCAGCTCGCGGCCGAGCGGAGCGCCCGGGTCGCCCTGCGCGACGGCCTCGAAGTTCGGCTTGCCCTCGACGGGGTCGGGCACGACCAGCCCGAGCGGCATGTCGTTGGCGATCACCTTCCACACCGCGCGGGACTTCGCCAGCTCCCGCTTGAGCCACTCCAGCTGCTCCCGGCCGAGGATGCCCACCGGGTCGGTGGTCTGGTTGTCGGGCGAGTTCGCGTTGCGGTAGGTACGCATGTCGAGCACGAACACGTCGAGCAGCGGACCGTGGTGGACGACCCGGTAGATCCGGCCGTCGGGGCGCTCGCTGATCGTCGAGATCGGGAAGTACTCGGAGAACGCCTGCCGGGAGCGCAGTGCCAGGTCGTCGAGCCTGGTGCCGGCCGGGTAGGGGGTGCCGGTGCCGATGACCTCGCCCGGATACCAGTTGTTGCGCACCTCGTGGTCGTCCCACTGGATGATGTTCGGCACCTGGGCGTTGAACCGGCGCAGCGCCGAGTCCAGGAGGTTGTAGCGGAAGTTGCCCCGGTAGTCGTCCAGGGTGATCGCGACGTGCGACTTCTCCTCGGTGGTGACGTTCCGGTAGACGCTGCCGTCGGGCAGGGTCGCGGTCGCCGCGATGGGGCCGTCGGCGTAGATGTTGTCGCCGCTGCACAGGAAGAAGTCGGGGTCGACCTTCGCCATCGCGTCGAAGATGCGGTAGCCGCCGATGGACTCGTTGATGCCCCAGCCCTGTCCGGCCAGGTCGCCGGACCACACGAACCGCACGCCCTGGCGGCGCCGGGCGGGCGCGGTACGGAAGGTGCCGGTGACCGGCTCGCTCGTGCGGCGCGGGTCGTCCGGGTCGGCGAGCAGCACGCGGTAGTGGAGCTGCTCGCCCGACGGCAGGCCGTGCAGCCGGGTGGTGCCGGTGAAGTCCGTGCCGGAGCCCAGCAGCGGACCGTGCCATCTGCGCGGGTTGCGGAACGACTCGGTGGCCGAGGTCTCCACGATCATCCGGGCCGGCCGGTCCGAACGCACCCACACCAGGCCGGAGTCGGTGGTCACGTCGCCCGCCTGCACGCCCCAGCTCGCCTGGGGGCGCCCGGAGCGGGCGAACGCCGGGGCCGCGCCGAGGCCGACGGGCAGGGTGAGGGCCGCCGACGCGGCAAGGCCGCCGCGCAGTACGCTGCGGCGGCCGGGGAACGGACGGTCTGACATGGCTGCGCCTCCAGGAGCGGGATCCGGCCAGTGTGCAGAGCCACACCTACTGGGGGGCTGCGGCGCGCGCGCAAACCCGAAGTGAACAACGAGCCCTGGGGCAGAGCCGCCGGGCGGAGCGCCGCGCTCCGGACGAGCCCGTTGGCCGGCCGTCGGTGCTTTACGACGTCGCAGCCACGCGCGCGTACCCCCCGGGCGCCGTGGGAGCCCGGGGCGGGCCGGGGCACGTCACGTCCAGCTCGGCGGAAGGATCCGTGCCCGTACGTCAGCGCGCGCACAACGCGGCACCGGTGGCCGGGACCAACCCTTCGACGAGGCGGCACCGGCCACCGGTCCGGCACCGTCGGCGAGGGCTCGGCACCGGGGCCACTTCCGCCCCTTTGGCTTCAGCTCCGAAGCTCGCCCGCCGTCCGGCGTGTTCAGCGGCTGCCGTCCAGAATGACCCGCGCCACGAGTGCGGGGTCGTCGTTCATCGGGCAGTGGCCGCAGCCGGGCAGCCGTATCAGCCGGGCGTGCGGGATCAGCTGCTTGGCGCGCACGCCCTGACGGCGTACGAGGAGCCGGTCCCGGGAGCCCCACGCCACGGTGACCGGCAGACCCGGCAGGTCGTCGGTGAACCGGACGGTGGCGCCCGCACGCAGCGTCGCGTCGAACCCGGTGGCGCCCACCAGCGCGAGCGTCTCGGCGACGACGGCCTCCGGGGCGCGGCGCGCGGGTCGGGCGTAGATGGTGCTCGTCAGCGCCGTACGGCCGGCCGCGGTACGCGACAGTCGCTCCACCAGCGGCACCGGCAGCCGCTGGGCGATGCCCCGCATCGCGAGCAGCACCGTGAAGGCATACCGGCGCTCGGCCTCCGTCCAGAAGCCCGCCGGGGAGAGGGCCGTGACGGACCGTACGAGCTTCTCCCGGCCGAGCTCCAGGGCGAGCAGGCCGCCCAGCGAGTTGCCGGCGATGTGCGGCCGGTCCAGCTCCAGCGCCTCGAACAGGGCGCCGAGCACCGCATTGGTGGTGGGCAGGTCGTAGGCGAGGCCGTCCGGCAGTCCCGGGGACGCGCCGAAGCCGGGCAGGTCGACGGCGATCACGTCGCGCTCGGTGGCGAGGATGTCCACGACCGGGTCCCAGGCCTGCCGGTGATGGCCGATGCCGTGCAGCAGCACCAGCGGTTCGCCGTGTCCCACGCGCGCGTAGGACACGGCGACGTCCTTCGGGCCGTGCGGAGTGGGGACCTTGAAGGCGGCGGTGGCGGACATGGGGTGCTCCTCGTCTGGGTGCTGACGGACGCCGTAGACAGCTTGTCAGCAATTGCTACCGGCTGGTAGCCCCCGAGGGGAGTACGTCCGCGCCGCGGCGGTGGTCAATCCACCCGGCGCACCTCGATGTTGAAGTCCGCGGTCCCCAGCTGCCGCATCATGGTGAGCCACAGCGGCAGATACATCTCCGTCGCCCGCGCCGCCCGGATCCCGCCCAGGTCCAGCACCCGCTCGGCCGGCCACCCGAACTCGCCGAGCAGCGCCGTCACCTGCGCCTTGGCCCCGGCGTCCTCACCGCACACGAACAGGTGGTGGGAACCCGGCACCCGTGCCGGATCCACCATCACCTGGCAGTTGACCGTGTTCAGCGTCTTCACCACGCGCGCGTGCGGAAAGGCCCGCTGGATCTGCTCGCCCACGCTGTCCGACTCCACCGGGTCCAGCCGCGGTTGGCCGTCCTCGAAGGCCAGCGGATTGGAGACGTCCACCAGGACCTTGCCGTCGAGGTGCTCCGCGCGGGCCGCCCGCAGGGCGTCGAGCGCCACCCGGCCGCCCACCGCGTTGATGACCACCTCGGCCGCGGCGGCCGCCTCCGCGAACGTACCCGCGCGGGCCCGCTCCGCGGAGGCCGTGGCCCACTCCAGCGCCACCGGGTTGTCCTTGACGCGCGATCCCAGGGTCACCTCGTGCCCCAGCTCCACCAGCCTGCCGCCCAGCGTGCGGCCCACCTCGCCCGTGCCCAGCACCGCGTATCGCATCGGCCACCTCCCGTTGCCGGCCGCCGGCTTCCGGCGGTCCGCGGTCATTGTGATCCGGACCGGCGCCGGACGGGCCGATTCCGGGTGGACAGCTCCGGCGCGTGTCGGATGGGACGGGGCGGTGACCACCGAGACCGCGACCGATGTCTTCGAAGAGCACCGCCCCCTGCTCATGGGCGTCGCCCATCGCATGCTCGGCCGCCTGGCCGACGCCGAGGACGCGGTCCAGGACGCCTGGCTGCGCTGGTCGCGCGAGGACCGGGCGAAGGTCCGCGAACCGCGCGCCTACCCTGGTGCGCATCACCACCTGGCTGGCCATCGACCGGCTGCGCCAGGTGCAGACGCGCGGCGAGGCGTATGTCGGGCCGTGGCCGCCGGAGCCGTATCTCACCGAGTGCGGCGACGCGGCCCAGGACGCGGCCGACCGCGCCGTGCTCGCCGGCAGCGTCTCGCTCGCCCTGCTGGTCGTCATGGAGCCGCTGTCGCCGCTGGAGCGGGCCGTCTTCGTGCCGAGGGAGGCCTTCGGCTACCCGTGTGCGGAGATCGCCGCCCTGCTCGACCGCGGTGAGGCGGCGGTACGGCAACTGGCCGGGCGGGCGCGCCGGCACGTCGACGAGCGACGCCCGCGCTACGACGTCGACCCCGGCCGGCGACGCGAGCTGACCGAACGTTTCCTCGCCGCCGCGGCCGACGGCGACATGGACGGGCTCATGTCCCTGCGCGACGGCAAGCCCGAGAGCCTGGTCCAGGTGGACGTCGCCGACGGCCGCGTCGCGACCGTGTACATCGCCCGCAACCCGGACAGGCTGCGGCACCTCGCCGACCGCTGAGTCCCACACCGCCGCATCACCCGCGCCCCGCGAGCCCCGTCCCGCGACGGGGGCTTTGCCGCGATGTCACACACCGTCGTGCGCGAACGCCGTGTGAACGCTCCGCGGCAGGTCGGCCGCGCGGTGCCCAGGGGAAACGAGGATTGGTCTTGACCAAGGGTGAAGGCCGCCCTATGGTCGCAGAGAAGTGCAACAACCTTTAATAAACAAGGGCGCGAAAAACCGCCGGACCACGGCTCTTGCGGAGGACAGGGTGGGGACCACGCAGCTGGAATCGGTGCCGGAACCGAAGTACTGGCATCTCAAGACCGTGCTCAGCGAGGCACTCGACTCCGAGTTCTCGGTCGGCGAGATCCTGCCCAACGAGCGCGACCTCGCCGCCCGCTTCGGCGTGGCCCGCGCTACGCTCCGCCAGGCCCTCGAGCAGCTCGAGCTGGAAGGCCGGCTGCAGCGCCGCCGCGGTGTCGGTACGACCGTCGCGCCCCCGCGGGTGGGCGTGGCCGTCGGCACCGAGCAGCACGACTGGCCGGGTGCCGCCTCGGACGCCTGGCAGCCCGGCGACTGCGACCAGGCGGTGCCGCCCGCCGCCGTAGCCACGGCCCTGGAGACCGGCGCGGACGAGCCCGTGCACATCGTGCGCCGCTCCCGGATGTCCCACGGCCAGCGGGTCGCCACCGAGCTCCTCTACATCCCGGCGGCCTCGGTCCCGGATCTCACCGCCATCGACGCCCCGTCCGGCCCGGCACGCGCGCGTGCGGTGCTGCGGGAGCTCCAGCACCTGACCCTCGAGGGCCAGGACCGCGCCGTCGAACTGGGCTCCGCCCGCGCCGACGACGCCAAGGACCTCGACCGGCTCCCCGGCTCCCCGGTCCTCGTCGTCACCACCCGCTTCTTCGCCGCGGGCCGCACCGCCGCACTCTCCGTCGCCACCTACCGCGCCGACACCTGCCGGCTGACCTTCGGCGACACACCGGACGTCGAGATACACCACGACCCCGAACGCCAGGCCTCCTGAGCACCGGATACCTCTCGAGCGCCGGGCGGGGCACCCCACCTCGGGGGCGCGGGGAAACGTGTGCAGATCCCCGCATCTCCGGGTAACACCACAGCGCGGGGCGGGGCTGCCCACCTCAGGGGCGCGGGGAACTGCGCGACGGGCCACGTCGGCGCCGCAGCAGCGAGACCACCGCGCCCGGCACGGCGAGGGCCCGGCGCCGCGTCACCGCACGGCGAGGGCTCAGCGCCGCGTCACCGCACGGCCAAAGCTCAGCGCCGCGTCACCGTGCTGTCGACCGCGAACAACTGCTCCTCGACATGGTCCAAGGCCAGGCGCAGCGCCCCCGTCGCCACCGCCGCCTCGCCCAGCACGGACAGGGCCACCTGCGGCGGCCGCAGGCAGTAGCGGGCCAGCTCACGGCGCAGCGGTTCCAGGACGCCGTCGAGACCGGCCGCCCACCCGCCGATCACCACCAGCTCGGGATCCAGCGCCAGCACCAGCGCGGCCACGTCGTGCACGAGCCGCTGGATGAACCGCTCCACGGCCGCCCGGGCGCGCTGGTCGCCCTTCCGGGCCAGCGCGAACACCTCGGCGACCGCCTGCTCGTCCAGCGGGTGCAGCGGCTCGTCGGTGGTGGACAGCAGCGTCTCCGGAGTCGCCTCACGGCCCAGCAGATGCAGCGCGCCGATCTCCCCGGCCGCCCCGCCGTAGCCGCGGTGCAGCCGTCCGCCGATCAGCGAACCCGCGCCCGGGCTCAGGCCGGCCAGCACGAACACCACGTCGTCCGACTCGGTGGCCGCGCCCTTCCAGTGCTCGGCGACGGCCGCCGCGTTGGCGTCGTTCTCCACCAGCACCGGGCACTTGAAGGAGCGGCTGAGCCGTTCACCCAGCTGCAGGCCCGTCCACTGCGGCAGCGCCGTGCTCAGCCGCACCGTGCCGTCGGCCTCCACGATCCCCGGCGTGCCCACGCCCACGGCCCGCAGCGAGCCGCGCGCGACGCCGGCCCGGCGCAGCAGCTCGGCGACCGCGCCGCGCAGCCGGTCCAGCCGCTCGTCCGCCGGCGCCGTCTCGTCGACCTCCTTGGCCTGCGCGCCCAGCACCCGCCCGTCCAGGTCGGACAGCAGCGCGGCGACCCGGTGCGGCCCGATCTCCAGGCCCAGCAGATGCCCCGCCTCGGCCCGGAAGCGGAACCGGCGCGCGGGCCGCCCCTGACGGCGCGCGGTGCCCTCGTCGGCCGCGGTCTCCACGACCAGTCCGCCCTCGATGAGCCCTTCGACGACGCCCTCGACGGTCGGCCGGGACAGTCCCGTGGCCCGGGTGATCTCGGTGAGCGTCGCGCAGTCCATGGCACGCAGCGCGTGCAGCACCACCGCGGAATTGATCCTTCGCAGCAGCGAGGGATCGCCGCCGGTCAGCTGCCCCACCGTCGGTCCTTCCAGCTCGCGGGCGTGTTGGGCGGATCGTACTCGGCCCGCCGCGCCCCGGCGAGTGCCGGGCTCCGCGCGGGCCGGCCCGGCTCACCCCGGCTCCACGAACCCCGACTCGTACGCCGCTATCACCGCCTGCGTGCGGTCGCGCGCACCGAGCTTGGCCAGGACGGCGCTCACATGCGACTTGACCGTCTCCGTGCCCACGACGAGCCGAGCGGCGATCTCCGCGTTCGACAGCCCGCGCGTCATGAGCCGCAGCACGTCCGCCTCCCGCTCCGTCAGACCGGCCTCCGCAAGCGGGGCACGCTGCCGGCGAGGACCGCCGTACCGGGCCGCGAGCTGTCGTACCGACGCGGGGAACAGCAGCGACTCGCCCTCGGCCACCAGCCGCACCGCGTGGACGATCTCGGCCGGCCGTGCCCGCTTCAACAGGAAGCCGTCGGCTCCCGCACGCAGTGCCTCGTACACGTACTCGTCCTCCTCGAAGGTCGTCACCACGAGGATCCTCGGCGGGGCGGCGACCGTGCGCAGCACCGCGCGCGTGGCCTCGATCCCGTCCATCAGCGGCATGCGGACATCCATCGCGACCACGTCGGGACGCAGTTGGCGCACCAGCGGGATGACCGCCGCCCCGTCCGCCGCCTCGCCCACCACCGCGACGTCGGGCTGGGCCTCCAGCACGGCCCGCAGACCCGCGCGGACCAGGGGTTCGTCGTCGACGAGGAGCACGGTGATCGGCATCCGGCCAGCGTAGATCAGCCGAGCGGCAGCTCCGTGCGCACCTGCCAGTCCCCTTCGTCCGGCCCGGTACGGGCGCTGCCCCCGAGCAGCGCGGCGCGCTCCCGTATGCCGCGCAGACCGCTGCCCCGCCCGGGCCCGGGTATCGCGGCCGTCAGCGGATTGCGGACCTCCAGGACGAGCGTGCCGTCGGCGACGCACACCCGGACCCGCACCGGCACGGCCCCCGCGTGCCGCAGCACATTGGTGAGCGCCTCCTGGAGAATGCGGTACCCCTCCCGCGAGACGAGCCCCGGCACCGCCGCCACGGGCCCGGTAACCTCCGCGTCGACCTTGGCGCCGGAGGCACGCGCCGAGTCGAGCAGACGGTCGGCGTCGGCCAGCGTGGGCCGGGCACTCACCGGCCGCTCCGACTCGCGCAGCACTCCGAGCACCCGCTCCAGATCCTCGAGCGCGGCCCGGCCGGTTTCCTCGATGGCCTCCAGGGCCCGGTCGGTGAACTCCGGATCACCGGCCGCCCGCGCCGCCCCCGCCTGCACCACCGCCACCGTCAGGGCGTGCCCGATCGAGTCGTGCAACTCCCGCGCGATACGCGTGCGTTCGAGGAGCTGGTCGGTGCGCTCCTCCAGGGCGGCCAGCCGCTCGGCGGCGGACGGCCCGAGGAGCTGGCGCGCGCACGCGGTGATCAGCTTGCCGAGTCCGACGACGACCCCGTACAGGGCGAGCAGAGGGAGCGGCGCCAGCAGCGCGTACGCCCGGTTCGGGGACAGCTGGTTCAGGAACGGGATGTCGGACGGCACCTGTCTCCAGGCGCACGCGGCCACTTCATAGGTGAGCAGCAGTCCCCACACTGTGGCGAACATGGCGACCCAGCCGAGCGCCATCCGCAGCTCGAGCCACACCAGCGTGCGCATCCGGTCCCGCCAACTGCTCGACGGCGTCTCGGAGATCCCCGGCTCCTCCTCACCGGGCGTCAGCAGCAGCCGGGCCTGCACCCCCTCGCCTCTGCGCACGGCGGGCAGCAGGCCGAGCGGGACGAGCACGAGTGCGGGCACCCAGGGAGTCGACATGTCGATGAACATCCACACGCTGACGATCAGCACGGGCACCCACAGGTGCAGCAGCCGCGTGTACGTCGTACCGCGCAGCAGCGGGCGCAGGAAGCGGGGCATGTGGACCATGACGTCATCGTCGCAAACGGCACTGACAACGGGCCTCCCCCGCCCGGGGGAGACGGTCTCCACCGGCGGGGGAGGAGTCAACTGCCGGAAACCGCGAGGCTGAAGCCATGACCAGCATCGACGTACGAGACCTCACCAAGGAGTACGGCGCCCGGCGGGCCGTGGACCGCCTGACCTTCCGTGTCCGCCCCGGCCGCGTCACCGGCTTCCTCGGCCCCAACGGCGCGGGCAAGTCCACCACCATGCGGCTCGTCCTCGGCCTGGACCGGCCCACCTCCGGCACCGCCGCGATCGGCGGCCGGGCCTACGCCGAACTCCGCGAGCCCCTGCGCCGGGTGGGCGCCCTGCTGGACGCGCGCGCCGCGCACGGTTCCCGCACCGCACACGACCATCTGCGGGCCCTGGCGGTGAGCAACCGCATCCCCGGCCACCGGGTCGACACGGTCCTGGAGCAGACCGGCCTCGCCGAGGTTGGGCGGCGCCGGGTGAAGACCTACTCCCTCGGCATGCGCCAACGGCTCGGCATCGCCGCGGCCCTGCTAGGCGACCCCGAGGTGATCCTCCTGGACGAGCCCGCCAACGGCCTCGACCCCGAAGGCATCGCCTGGATCCGCACCCTGCTGCGCGGGCTCGCCGCGGAGGGCCGTACCGTCCTGGTCTCCAGCCATCTGATGCACGAGACCGCCGCCTTCGCCGACCACCTCGTGATCCTTGGCCGCGGCCGCCTCCTCGCCGACACCCCCGTCCAGGAGTTCATCCACGCGCGTGTACGGCCGCAGGTCAGGATCCGCACCACCGACGCCGCCGCGCTCGGCGACCTGCTGGCCCGGCACGGCCACGACGCCACCCGGCACGAGGACGGGACGTGGCTCGTGCGGCACGCGCGCGTGGACGACCTGGGCCGGCTCATGTCCGAGGCGGGCGTACCCGTACTGGAACTGGCCACCCAGGAGGCCACCCTGGAGCAGGCCTACTTCGATCTGACCGCCGCCGAAGCCGAGTTCACCGCCCAGCCCCAGGAGGCTTGACCATGCCGTTCACATCGGTTCTGCACGCCGAATCGATCAAGATCCGGACGCTGCGCCCGCTCGTCGGTGCCCTCGCCGCGATCCTGCTCGCCACAGCCGCGTTCTCCGCGCTCGCCTCCGCGTCCCCCCACTCCGGCGACACGGACCCGCTGTTCTCGGCGTTCTTCGGCATCAGCTTCGGCCAGATCGCCGCGATCGCCTTCGGTACGACGGCCGTGTCGTCGGAGTTCCGGGGCGGCGCGCTGCGGCTGACGCTGGCGGCCGTGCCGGACCGGCGGCGCTGGTTCGCCGCGAAGGCCACGGCGATCGCGCTGCCCGTCCTCGCCGTCGGACTGCTCACCGGGGCGGTGACGCTGCTGGTGGGCAGGTCCGTCCTCGGTGCGTCCGGCCCGACCTGGGCACAGGGAGTGCGCGGCGTCGTCGGCTGCGGCCTCCAGCTCACGCTGATGGCGCTGTTCGCGGCCGGACTCGCCGCCGTCCTGCGCAGCGGCGTCGCGACCCTCGCCGTCCTGATCCCGTTCCTTCTGATCGTGTCCTTCGTCGTCGGTGACATGTCCTCGGGCATCGCCGACTTCCTGCCCGACCGGGCCGGCCAAGTGGTCCTGCACAGCTCCTGGGACGGCCCCCTCGGCCCCTGGAGCGGACTCGCCGTGAGCGCGCTGTGGACGACGGCGGCGCTGCTCGCGGCCACCTGGACCCTCGACCGCCGGGACGCCTGACGGCCCGCCAATTGTCAGTGCCGCCCGCTTTACTGGATCGCATGGACATCGCGAACTGCCTGACCGTCATCGACCTGCTGTGCGCCCGTGGGTTCCCCGCGGATCACAGCCGGACGGAGCACGGCGAGAGCGGGCCCGGATTCCACATAGTGGCCTTACAGACGAGTGGTGACTTCTGGGAGGACGACGGCACGGAGTGGGAGGAGACGGCGGCGCAGTACGAGGCCGACCGCGACGGTCTCGCGGAGCGGCTCACCGAGCGGTGGGGACTGCCGCAACGCTTCAGCCTGAGCAGCGTCTTCGGCCGGGCGATGGAGGGAGAGGACATGGCGGAACCCTGGGCCGGGCTGAGCGAGCACGTGCCGGACGTGCACCTGTGGCAGGCGCCCGAGTCGGGCAGATGGGTCGCCCTCGGTGTGTCCCACGGGTACAAGGAGCTGCCGTTCCAGCTCCTCGGGATAGTGACCGAGACGGACCCGCCGTGATCACCCGCATTCGGCGGCCAGTCGCAGCCGGGCGAACTCCTCCGCCATCGTCGCCGCCGTCCAATGGGCGTTCAGGCCGCTGGGATTGGGCAGCACCCACACTCGGGTGCCCCCGAGCGCCCGCTCCTGGGGCCCCACCTGCGCCCTGCGGTCGCCGAAGGCGGCCCGGTACGCGGTCACCCCGACCACGGCGAGCCACCGTGGCCGCAGCCGTGTCACCTTTTCGCTCAGCAGCTGCCCGCCCTCGACGTACTCCTCGGCGGTCAGCTCGTCGGCCCGCGCGGTCGCCCGCGCCACGACGTTCGTTATGCCCAGCCCGTACGACAGCAGCTCCTGCTGCTCGGCCGGCTTCAGCAGCCTCGGCGTGAAGCCCGACAGGTGCAGCACCGGCCAGAAGCGGTTGCCGGGGCGGGCGAAGTGGTGACCGGTCGCCGCCGTCATCAGCCCCGGGTTGATGCCGCAGAAGAGCACCCGGAGGCCGTCCGCGACGACGTCCGGTACCAGACGGTCGCGGGCGGCCTCCAGGTCCGCCTTCGTCAGGCGGGTCAGAGGATCGCTCCGGGGGTGTACCCGGCGGCCTCCGGGTGCTGCTTGACGATCTCCTCGATCCGGCCGACGACGACACCGACCTGGTCGGCGGCGGCACCGGTGAAGGACAGCTTGTCCGCCATCAGCGCGGCCAGCTGGTCGCGGTCGAGCGGCAGGCGGTCGTCCGCGGCGAGCTTGTCCAGCAGGTCGTTGCGCTCGGCACCCTGCTCGCGCATGGCGAGCGCGGTGGCGACGGCGTTCTCCTTGATCGCCTCGTGCGCGACCTCACGGCCGACCCCGGCCCGCACGGCGCCCATGAGCACCTTGGTGGTGGCGAGGAACGGCAGGTAGCGGTCGAGCTCGCGGGCGACGACGGCGGGGAAGGCGCCGAACTCGTCGAGGACCGTCAGGAAGGTCTCCAGCAGGCCGTCCAGCGCGAAGAACGCGTCCGGCAGCGCGACCCGGCGCACCACCGAGCAGGACACGTCGCCCTCGTTCCACTGGTCGCCGGCCAGCTCGCCGGTCATCGAGGCGTAGCCGCGCAGGATCACCATGAGGCCGTTGACGCGCTCGCAGGAGCGGGTGTTCATCTTGTGCGGCATGGCGGAGGAGCCGACCTGGCCGGGCTTGAAGCCCTCGGTGACCAGCTCGTGCCCGGCCATCAGCCGGATCGTCTTGGCGAGCGAGGAGGGGGCGGCGGCCAGCTGGACGAGGGCGGTGACGACCTCGTAGTCCAGCGAGCGCGGGTAGACCTGGCCGACGGAGGTGAACGCCTGCGAGAAGCCCAGGTGCCGGGCGATCCGGTTCTCCAGCTCGGCGAGCTTGGAGGCGTCACCGCCGAGCAGGTCCAGCATGTCCTGTGCGGTGCCGACCGGGCCCTTGATGCCGCGCAGCGGGTAGCGGCCCAGCAGCTCCTCGACGCGGCCGTGGGCGACGAGCAGCTCGTCGGCGGCGGTCGCGAAACGCTTGCCGAGCGTCGTGGCCTGCGCGGCCACGTTGTGCGAGCGGCCGGCCATGACCAGCTCGGCGTACTCGCCGGCCAGTTTGCCGAGGCGCGCCAGCACGGCCACCGTACGGTCGCGCATCAGCTCCAGTGAGAGCCGGATCTGCAGCTGCTCCACGTTCTCGGTGAGGTCGCGGGAGGTCATGCCCTTGTGCACGTGCTCGTGCCCGGCGAGGTCGTTGAACTCCTCGATCCGCGCCTTCACATCGTGCCGGGTGACCTTCTCGCGCTCGGCGATGGAGGCGAGGTCGACGGTGTCGAGGACGCGCTCGTAGTCGGCGATCGCCTCGTCCGGCACCTCGATGCCGAGGTCCTTCTGGGCGCGCAGCACGGAGAGCCAGAGCTGCCGCTCCAGCTTCACCTTCTGCTCGGGGGACCAGAGCGTGGCGAGCTCGGCGGAGGCGTAGCGTCCGGCGAGGACGTTCGGGATGCGGGGCTTGGCGGGCGCGGCAGAAGTCACGTGTACTGATTCTACTGGTGGTTTGTGCAGGCCAACGCCATGCCCCGGTTCGGCGGAAGCTACGAGACCCCGGTCACCGTGTTACGCCTGGGCCTCGTACGGCAGCAGTTCCGGACGCTTCGGCGGGCGGCCGTCCGTGATGTCGCCCGGCGTGTCGAATGGGCCTGGGTGTGTCTTGGAGAGTCTGCTTGAGCCATGAGTTCGGCCTGGTGAGGGTTGGCAAGACCATGTTCGCGGTCGCCCCGGCCGCGGTCGAGGCGGGGCACCGCGTCTACTTCACGACCGCCGCCGAACTGGCCGCGAAATGCCACAAGCGGCCCTCGAGGCCGCTGGCCCCGTCCCGATCCGCAACGGCTGGTGCGCCCGCAAGAGCAACAGCCCCGGCGCATCTACAAGGGGGGCAGCACGAGACGCCGATGCACCTACGGCCACGGCGGCCCTGCCTCACGGCACCGGCCGGCTGCCCACGCCAACCTCCGTATGCAATCTTCCCGAAACGCTTGACCCCACAGGATTTGAACATGTTCAACTAGGGGTCCGGGAGTCGAGAAGGAACTGCCGTCATCCGCGCGGCAGATCTCACGAGGAGGCACGGTGGGTTCCGGTGCGGTGGTCATCGCATACGCCTTCCTGATCTACACAATCCTGATGGCGCTGTTCTGCGTCTTCATCGGGTCCAGGACCTCCTGGAGGATGGGCTGGCTCATATCAATTCCAGTGATCTTCGCGCCCTGGGGCTTGGTGCTGATTGGGTTCGCCATCTACTGACCGGTCCCGGCGGCCGCGACCGGGACGGCGCCGACCGACGGTGGGCAACTCTGATCAACGGCGTCATCGCCGGGCGACAGCGGTGACGGGTGGCGTCACGGAACTGCGGTCAGAGCCGCTTTCAAGAATCGCTATCACCCTCAAGACGGACGACGTCCATCGCACGGCGCAGGGCACGCCCTCGGGCGCCGCCCCACCAGTAGAGCTCCACCGCCCCAGAGGAATACGTCACCTCCGAATACGTGCATTCCACCGGTTTAGGCGTGCCGTCTCATGACATTGGTTCCTCGTGGTCAGGCTTGGCGAGCGTAGGACGCGAGGCGATCGGCGAGTGCGATGACGAGGTCGCGCAGTTCATCGGGGCGCTCGATGACGAACGGCCGGTCGAGTGAGGCGAGTACCGGAGGCAACCAGTCCAGCCGCTCCGCCCGTAGCTCGACGCGCAGCCAGCGCTCGGTCGCCTGGTGCTCGCCTGCCACGGGCGCGTACTCCGCCAGGTTCGCGACGCTGGCGGGAAGGTGGGCACGGATCTGCTCAACCGTCCCGTGGATCCGCAAGGTCACCTCGTGCCGGTACTCGGCCGTGGCGAAGGCTGACAACATGCGCTGTGCCGGATCGGGACCCGCGGGCGCTTCGAATGAGCCGGGCAGGGTCCGCGCGTCTGCGATGCGATCGAGCCGGAAGGTTCGGTCCGCGCCGATCTGGGCGTCCTTGCCCGTGACGTACCACCGACCCGCGTGGGCGACGATCCCGTACGCGTGCAGCGTGCGTTCGCTGCGCCGTCCGTCGCGGTCGGTGTAGCGGATCGAGACCGGTCGGCGGTGGCGCACCGCATCGGCGACGGTGAGCAGGACCTCAGCGTTCGGGGTGTCGAAATCACTGGGCTGATCCGTGAAGGCGACGGCCTCCAGGAGTGTGTCGAGCCTGCGGGCGATGTGCTTGGGCAGCACCCGCCGGATCTTCGCCGCTGCCGTCTCGCTCGCCGTGCGCTCCGTCGTCGTCAACCCCGCTCGGCGACCGGCGACCAGGCCGAGCAGCACGGCCAGCGCCTCGTCGTCGCTGAGCATGAGCGGAGGCAGGCGGTACCCGGGGGCGAGCCGGTACCCGCCGTAGCGGCCGCGCACCGATTCCACGGGGACGTCCAGGTCGATCAGCTGGTCCACATACCGCCGCACGGTGCGCCCTTCGACACCGAGCCGGTCGGCGAGTTCGGCCACCGACCGGGTGCCGCCCGACTGCAGCAGTTCCAGGAGTGTCAGCACGCGGCCGGTGGGTCGAGGCACGTTCGCAGCCTAACGCGAATACAGGACCGATTCTGTCCACTATTTCTCCTAGCCTGCGACGTGCACGCCTCCAGCACAGCCGAGGAGATCCCCATGGACTTCGTCTCGATCCGCATCATCACCAGCGACGTAGCGCGCCTCGTCGAGTTCTACGAGCGAGCCACAGGGTCGCGGGCGATGTGGGCCACCGAGGACTTCGCCGAACTCAAGACCGCGGGCGCCACCCTCGCGATCGCCGGCACCCGCACGGTCCCGCTGTTCGCTCCGGGCTCTGCCCGCCCGGCGGACAATCACAGCGTGATCACCGAGTTCCTCGTCGACGACGTGGACCGCGTTCACCAGAACCTGACCGGCTTCGTCACCGACTTCGTCACCGAGCCCACCACGATGCCCTGGGGCAACCGGTCGCTGCTGTTCCGTGACCCCGACGGCAACCTCGTCAACTTCTTCACCCCCGTCACCCCAGCGGCCATCGAAAAGTTCGCACGCTGACGCCACGCACAGCCGCTCGTGGGGGAGCCCTGAGATCCCGGGGCTCCCGGTGAACGCGGCCGCCGAGTCCGGGAGCGCCACCAGCAGGGGACATCGGAACGCACCGCTGACCCCCGAAGGACGTCTGCGCTTGTGCCTGCGGTACGACGCCGGACGTCCGATCGCGGACATCGCTGACCTGCGGCGGCAGACCAAGCACGGGCCGACCCGGCTCGCCGCCGACCTGCAGTGGCTGCACAGCGTCGCACTCGTGCCGGCGACCGTGCACCGCATCCTGGTGAGGCGAGGACGTGGGCCGGCTCCGGGACCTGGATCCACCGACCGGCGAGCAGCTGCGCGAGGTCATCCGCTACGAGCACGACCGGGTCGGCGACCTGGTTCACGTCGACGTCAAGAAGCTCGGACGCATCCCGAACGGCGGCGGCCGGCTGATGCACGGCGTCGGCACCGAGTCCGCCCGCGCCTCCAAACGCACCGGTTCCCGCACCGGCACGGTCGGATACACGTACCTGCATTCGGCGCTCGACGACCACGCCTGGTTCGCCTGCACCGAGGCCCCGGACGACGAGAAGGCTGTCACCGTGGTCGCCTTCCGGCACCGGGCCGTTGCCTTCTTCGCCGCCCACAGCATCACACCGATCCGCCGCTGCCTCACCGACAACGGCGCGTGCTACGACGGACCCCCGCTTTTCAGCCTGACGACCCCGTTCGTCACACTGACGCCGTGCCTCGAATAGCCACCGCCACCTCGTCCCGGCAGGTCCGCTGCCTCACCGCGATGGCGTTTTTCGGTCCGCCGGTGATCGTCGGGCTGTCGTTGCTGGCCGCCAATCCGGACTGGAGCGGGCTCGGACTGGTGCTCGGGACCTTCGCGCTGATCGCGACTCTCTCGCTGATGGTCATCGCAGCGCCGAACGGGTGGTTGATCGTCGGCGGGGTGATCGTGGGGATCGCCGCGCTGTCCGGGCCGGGGCCGGTGCTGCAGGCGGAGGTGATGGCGCACCAAGGGCAGCGGGTGCAGGTGCGGGTCACCTCGGTGAAGACGTACCAGGGCAAGCACGGGCCGGAGTACACCTGCCTTCTGGGGCGGGTGGACGGCAAGCCGCTCAAGCACGCCGAGCTGGGCAACGACTCCTGCGACGGGCCGATGGCAGTCGGGCGGACCGAGGACGTGCTCGTCGACCCGCACGGCTGGACGGCCCCGGAGCCGGCCGAGACGGACTACAGCGGGATCGACATCGCCGCGTGGGCCCTGCCGGTGGTACTGGTGCTCTTCGAGCTGCTGGTCTGGCTGTCCCGGCGGGTCGGGCTGCGCCGGTTCGAGGCCCGCTGATGGCGCAGGGGTCCCGGAAGAACGTGGCCTGGCCCCCGCACGTGGTGCGGCGGCTCGCCCGCATAGCCGCGCTCGTCCCCCTGCTGATGGTGGGCATCGGCGTGCTCGGCACCAGCCCGGACTGGTTTCCGGCGGCGCTGATCCTCGGTGTGCTGACCGTGGCCCTTGCGATCGCGGTGCTGATGGCGACCGCGACCAAGGGGTGGGTGTTCTTCGCCGGGCTGATCATCGGACTGGCCGTCGTGCTCGGCTCCGGGCTGGTCTTCCAGGCCGCGCTGATGCAGAGCCAGGGACAGCGTGCCGAGGTACGGATCACCTCGGTGTATACGACCAAGGGCAAGACCGGCCCGATCTACCACTGCAGGCTGAAGCGGACCGACGGCAGGCCGATGGACCACGCCGACATCGTCGGCATGGGCTGCAACGGCACGGAGGACGCGGGCACCACCGAGGACCTGCTGGTGGACCCGAGCGGTTGGCTGGCCCCGCAGCCCGCCGATCCCGACTTCAGCTCCCTCCCCGTCGGCGTCGTGGGCGTCGGCGTTGCGATCGGGTTGTGGGAGCTGACTGTCTGGCGGACTCGCCGGATCGGCCTGCACGAGGCCGTGGCGAACCCGACGGCGCCCGGCCGGCCGAGCGGTGCCAAGCCGAGCGCCGACAACCGGAGCAAGAAGAAGCGCAAGCGGCGCTAGGCGGCTGGAGCGGTCATCCATGCCCTCGGCGCCCTGCCGGCGGTAGCGGCCGGCCCAGCGGGCGGCGGTGGTGTGGCTGACCTGGAAGCGGCCTGGCCTCAGCAGCTGCCAGTGCTCCGCATCCCGCGCCGTCGGCGCGCAGGAATACGGTCGGTGCGAGCCCGCCCGCGACTTACTGTAATCGGCGCACGCCGGGCGGGCTCAGGGTCAGGGCCCCACCCGTCGCCAGTCCGTCACAGGGCCGGGGTTTGTGTGGTCCGCTGGGGTGACCCAGAAGGCTTTGCCCAGCTCAGCGCTGAAGTGGGCGCCTGTCCGGCCGTCCCCTGAGGAGCGGCCGGTCAGGCGCCGGGCTATCCAGGGGAGCAGGTGTTCGCGGGCGAACCGCACGTCCGCCACGCGGCGCGTCAGCCAGCCCGGTGGCACCGTGGCCGGCATCGGCACATGCCACTCGGTGTCCTCCGGCTCGTAGCCGAGCGTCTGCCACACCGCCTCGGCGACCCGGCGATGCCCCTCCGCCGTCAGGTGCAGCCGGTCCACGTCCCACAGCCGGGGGTCGGCCAGCGCGGGTGCCTCGTACAGGTCGACCACGACCGCGCCGTGCCTGCCGGCCAGCTCCTCCACGCAGGCGAACAGCTCCTCCATACGGGGCCGGAACCGTTCCAGCACCGGGCCCTGCCGACCGGGGCTGCGCATCAGCACCAGCTGCTTGCAGGCCGGCGCCAGCCGCTCCACGGCCTCGGTCAGCAGGCCCTTCACCCGGCCCATGTCGCACTTGGGTCGCAGGGTGTCGTTGAGCCCGCCGACCAGCGTGATCACGTCGGCGTTCATGGCCGCCGCCGCGTCCACCTGCTCGTCGACGATCTGCCCGATCAGCTTCCCGCGCACGGCCAGATTGGCGTACCGGAAGCCCGGCGTGCGGTCGGCCATCCGCGCGGCGAGCAGGTCGGCCCAGCCCCGGTAGGAGCCGTCGGGCAGCAGGTCCGACATGCCCTCGGTGAAGGAGTCGCCGACCGCGACCAGGCTGTTGTACGGGGGAGGAGTGGGATTCGTCTGCATGGCGTCAGCGATGGTATCCCGCCTCCATACCCGCCGGTCGGTCACCCCAGAAACCCCCACCACCCCACCTCCGGCCCCGGCCTCCCAACCCCAGCCCCGCCCACACTCCGCCCCCTGGACCCGCGCGAGCTCCGACCCGTCCGACCCCCGGCCGGTCAGCCCCGCCGGATCCGCCGGGTCCTCCAGCGCCCGGGGCCGCCCAGGCCTCCGGTTTCTGGACCCGCCCGGTCCTCCAGCGCCCAGGCCCGGATCCGCCCGCCCCCGGCCAGTCAGCCCCACCGGACCCGCCCGGCCCCCGGACTTGCCCAGGCCCGGATCCGCCCCGCCCCCGGCCGGTCGGCCCCCGCTGGACCCCCGGCCAGTCAGCCCCACCGGACCCGCCCGGCCCCCGGACTTGCCCAGGCCCCGATCCGCCCCGCCCCCCGGCCGGTCGGCCCCCGCTGGACCCCCAGCCCCCAGCCCCACCCGTGCCTCCGGCCCCGGCCTCCCAGCCCCAGCCCCGCCCACACTCCGCCCCCGCCCCACCCCTTCAGCCCCGGCGGATCCGGTGGAGGCTCAGGCGGGTTGGCCGAAGAGTTGGCGTAGCACGTCCTCCATGGTCACCAGGCCTGCCAGGCGGCCGTCGTCGCCGAGTACTGCCGCGAGATGGGTACGGCTGCCGCGCATCGCGGTGAGCACGTCGTCCAGGGGGGTCCGTTCCCGTACGCGCGCGATGGGCCGCATGTCCCGCAGCCGGAACGGCACGTCCCGCGGCGAGGCGTCCAGCGCGTCCTTGACGTGCAGGTAGCCCACGATCCGACGGCCCACGTCGACCACCGGGAACCGGGAGAAGCCCGAGTCGGCCGACAGCCGCTCCAACTGCTCCGGGGTGACGCCCATATGCGCGTACACCACTCGCTGCAGCGGCACCACGACATCCCGCACCGGCCGGCTGCCCAGCTCCAGGGCGTCGTGCAGCCGCTCCTGCGCGCGGTCGTCGATCAGACCCGCCTGGCTGGCGTCCTTGACGATCTCGGCGAGCTCGGTGTCCGTGAAGGTGGCCGCGACCTCGCCCTTCGCCTCCACCCTGAGCAGCTTCAGCAGCCCGTTGGCGAAGGCGTTGACCGCGAAGATCACCGGGCGCAGGGTACGGGAGAGCGCGACCAGCGGCGGGCCGAGCAGCAGCGCGCTGCGCACCGGTTCGGCGAGCGCGATGTTCTTCGGGACCATCTCGCCCAGCAGCATGTGCAGATAGGTCGCCAGGGTCAGCGCGATCACGAAGGACACCGCGTGACCCGCGCTCACGGGCACACCGACCGCGCGGAACACCGGCTCCAGCAGATGCGCGATCGCCGGCTCGGCGACCACACCCAGGACCAGCGTGCACAGCGTGATGCCGAGCTGGGCGGCGGCCAGCAGTGCGGAGACGTGCTGCAGGCCCCACAGCACGCTCTTCGCGCGCCGGTCGCCCGCCTGGGCGAGGGGTTCGACCTGCGAGCGGCGCACGGAGATCAGCGCGAACTCGGCGCCGACGAAGAAGGCGTTGACGACCAGGGTAGCCAGACCGATCAGCAGCTGTACGGCGGTCATCGCGCCCCCTCCGCGGTCTCCTGGGCCTGCTCGTCGTCCAGGGGCGCGTGCAGCAGCACCCGCGCCGCCCGGCGGCCCGTGGCGTCCACCACGTCCAGCCGCCAGCCCGCGACCTGGACCGTGTCACCGGTCACCGGTATCCGGCCCAGCAGGGTCGCGACCAGGCCGGCCAGGGTCTCGTACGGCCCCTCGGGCACCCGTAGTCCCACCCGCGCGAGCTGGTCGGTGCGGGCGGCGCCGTCGGCCGAGTACAGGGCCCGGCCCTGCTCGTCCGCCCCGGCGGGGGCGAGGTCGGGCGTCTCGTGCGGGTCGTGCTCGTCCCGCACCTCGCCGACGACCTCCTCGACGATGTCCTCCAGGGTCGCCACGCCGGCCGTGCCGCCGTACTCGTCGATGACGACGGCCATGGTGCGCCTGCCGCCGAGGCGGTCCAGCAGCCGGTCGACGGTCAGGGACTCGGGGACCAGCAGCGGCTCGCGCATCACCTGGGCGACGGTGCGATGGCGCCGCTGGTCGGCGGGGACGGCCAGGACGTCCTTGATGTGGGCGGTCCCGACGACCGAGTCCAGGCTGCCCTGGTAGACGGGGAACCGGGACAGGCCGGTGGCCCGGGTCGCGTTCGCCACGTCCTCGCAGGTCGCCTGCGACTCGAGGGCGATGACCTGGACGCGCGGGGTCATCACGTTCTCCGCCGTCAGATCGGCCAGGTTCAGCGTCCGCACGAACAGCTCGGCGGTGTCCGGCTCCAGGGCGCCCTCCTTGGCGGAGTGCCGGGCGAGGGCCGCGAGCTCCTGCGGACCGCGTGCGGAGGCCAGTTCCTCGGCCGGCTCGATGCCGAACCGGCGCACGACGCGGTTGGCCGTGTTGTTCAGGTGCGTGATGAAGGGCCGGAAGACCGCGCTGAACAAGCGCTGCGGGTTGCCGACCCGCTTGGCCATGGCCAGCGGCGCGGAGATCGCCCAGTTCTTCGGCACCAGCTCGCCGACGACCATCAGGAACACCGTCGACAGGGCCGTACCGAGCACCAGGGCGACCGAGCTCGCCGCACCCTCCGACAGACCCATCGCCCGGAAGGGGCCGGCGAGCAGCTTGGCGATCGACGGTTCGGCGAGCATGCCGACGACCAGGTTGGTCACGGTGATCCCGAGCTGGGCGCCGGAGAGCTGGAAGGTCAGGTTCCGTACGGCCTTCAGGGCGCCGGCGGCGCCGTGCTCACCGCGCTCGGCGGCCCGCTCCAGCTCGCCGCGCGCCACCGTGGTCAGCGAGAACTCCGCCGCCACGAAGGCGCCGCAGGCCACTGACAGCAGGATGGCCACCAGGAGGAGCAGCACTTCGGTCATCGGGTCACCCCCGTCCCATGATCGGACAGGGCGCGACACGACGCGCGATGGCACGGACCGGGAGGCTCGCCCATGGGCGGACGCTCACAACCTTTCACAGAGGGCCGAGTGCTCCCTCCATGGTAAAGGATGGGCAAAGATGGCTCAGTGTCTTCAGTCGGTGAGCGGCTTCACCCAGCGCCGCCAGTGCTCCTCGGGGCCGTAACCGGCGGCGCCCCAGGCGTGGTGCGCGGTCTCGTTGCGGACCAGGACCATCGCGTCCGCGCGCCGCCCGCCGAGCCCCGCGAACCGCTCCTCGGCGGCGGCCAGCAGCGCCGAGCCGATGCCCTGACGGCGCCGCTCCGGATGTACCGCGAGCCGGTACAGATGGCAGCGCCAGCCGTCGAAGCCCGCGATCACCGTGCCCACCAGCTCGCCGCCCTGCTCGGCCAGGATCAGCGCCTCGGGGTCGCGGGCCACCAGCCGCTCCACCCCGTCCCGGTCGTCACTGATGCTGGTGCCCTCGGCGGCCGTCTTCCAGAAGGCGAGGACGGAGTCGAGGTCGGTGCGGGCTGCCGGGCGGATACACAGATCGGTCATGTGATCATCGGAGCATGCCGCGTGAGCCGCGCGCGGGGATTTCCATCATGCGGACTCTGCGCGCAGCCGCTCCATCACCGGCGCGAAGGCCTCCATGTACGGCTCCAGCACGGTCAGGTAGGAGAAGCCGAACCGCTCGCGCTGTGCCCGCACCCGGGCGACGAGCTCCTGAAGCGGACCGGCCAGCACGATGGGCAGGGCCAGCGCGGCGTCCGGGGTCAGCTGCGGCTGCCGCTCCAGCAGCGGCTTCAGTACGGGCTCCGGGTCGTCGGTGACCGCCACGAGCTGGATCAGCAGGTTCAGTTCCGCCGGTTCCGCCCGGCCGGCCGCCAGGCCCCGGTAGCGCGCCACCCGCTCGTCCAGTTCCTCGGCGGTCAGCGGCTCCAGCGATCCGGGAGCGGGTCCCGGCCGGGCTCCGGTGAAGGCCGCGATGTCGGCGTGCTCGGCGGTCAGCCGCAGCATCCGGTCGCCGTTGGCGCCGATCAACAGCGGCACCCGGGGCTGGGCGGGGCGGGGCTCGTGCTCCTCGGAGCCGAGCAGTCGCTCCAGCTCCTCGACCGTGCGCCGCAGATGGTCCACCCGCTCGCGCGGTGAGCCGTACGGCAGCCCCGCCGCCTCGTGCTCGGCCGGCACATACCCGGTGCCCAGCCCGAGTTCGAGGCGCCCGCCCGTGAGCGCGTCCGTGGTCGCCACCTCACGGGCCAGCAGGGCCGGGTGGTAGAACCCCGCGTTGAGCACGAACGTGCCGAGCCGGGGCCGACGCGTCGCCTCGGCCGCCGCGACCAGTGCCGGGAACGGAGCGGGCATCCCGAGGTGATCGGGGACGAGGATCACGTCGTAGCCCAGCTCCTCGGCGCGTCGGCACTTCGCACGCCAGTCGGCGGCCGGCGCGGGCGTGAGCAGGTTGACCCCGAAGCGGAACGGACGCGGCATGAACTCTCCTACAGGGCAGCCGACTTGGTGATCGCTGCGATTCCATCACTCGTGGGCGATCGCCGCCAGCACGTTCATCCGCGACGCCCGCAGCGCCGGCAGCAGCGCCGCCACCACGCCCACCACCGCCGAGCCGATCACGACGGCGACGATCGTGCTCCAGGGGATCGCCAGCGCCGTCAGCCCGCGCAGGGCCAGCACCTGCTGCATGCACACGCCCCAGACGAGTCCCAGCGCCAGCCCGAGGACCGCGCCGAACACGGCGATCACCACCGACTCCAGCCGGATCATCCGGCGCAACTGCCGTCGCCCGAGCCCGATCGCGCGCAGCAGCCCGATCTCCCGGGTGCGCTCCACCACCGACAGGGCGAGGGTGTTGACCACCCCGAGCACGGCGATGACGATCGCCAGCCCGAGCAGCGCGTACACCAGATAGAGCAGGACGGCGATCTGGTCGTGGACCAGGTTCTTGTAGTCGGTCTGGTTGCGCACCTGGACCTGCGGGTACGGCCTCAGCGCGCGCTCCAGGCGGGGACGCAGGTCCTGCGGTTTCGTGCCGGTGGCCGCGTTGACGTAGAGCGCGGAGTCCAGCGCGGCCGGCGCGTACTTCTCCAGGGTGGCGAGGCCGAAGTAGAGGCCGCCCTGGGCGCCGAAGCCCTCGGCCGTCTGCTGCTTGGTGAGCGCGGCGACCGTCAGCTCGGCGTGCCGCCCGCCCGGGAAGGCGACCGGGAGGACGCTGCCGACGCGCACGCCGTGGTCCCTGGCGAAGTCGGCATCCATGGCGAGGTGTCCCTCTGCCAGCGCCGCCGCCGAACCGCCCTGCGCGTAGGTGAGGTGCACGACGTCGTCCAGCCCGGGACCGTACGCGGCGGCGGCCGTCGTGACCCGGTCGCCCTTCGGCAGCCGTACGGCGACCTGGGTGAGCCGCTGCGGTACGACGAGCGCCACGCCGGGCGTCCGGGCCACGGTGTCCCGCACCTGCCGGGTGAACGGGGTGAAGTTGGTGTTCTGGACGATGAAGTCGGCGCCGAGCGTCTTGTCGATCTGCTGGTCGAAGGACGCGGACATCGAGGCGCTGGCCATCGACATCCCGCCGACCAGAGCCAGCCCCACCATCAGCGCGGCGGCGGTGGCCCCCGTACGACGCGGGTTGCGCAGGGCGTTGCGCTGGCTCATCAGGCCGACCGGGCCGAACAGCGCGGGGAAGGCCGCGCCCAGCACCCGGATCACCGGCCGCACCAGCAGCGGACCGGCGACGACGGTCGCGATCAGGGTCAGGGCCACACCGAGACCGAGCAGCGAGGCCGCCTGGGCGGTCTTCGTGGCCGCCACGCACCCGGCCAGCGCCGCCGCGCCGACCGTTCCGATCACCGCGCCGACGACCGCCCGTGTCCGCAACGGCTTGCCCACACCGGCGACTTCCGCATCCACGAGCGCCGCCATCGGCGAGACGGCCGCCGCGCGCCGCGCGGGCAGATAGGCGGCCACGAACGTGACGCCGAGACCGACGACGTACGCTGCGACGGGCGTGCCCCAGCCGATGACCATCTCCGTGGCCTTCAGGTTCATCCCGAACGCGCCCATCAGCCGGATCAGGCCCAGCGCAAGGCCGATCCCGGCCGCGAGGCCGAGCGTGGAACCGACCAGCCCGAGCAGCAGCGCCTCCGCGAGCACCGAGCGCCGCACCTGCCGCCGGTCCGCGCCGAGGGCCCGCAGCAGGCCCAGTTCACGGGTGCGCTGGGCGATCAGCATGGAGAAGGTGTTGACGATGAGGAACACGCCCACGAGGAGGGCGACACCGGCGAAGCCCAGCATCACGTACTTGATCACGTCGAGGAAGGTGCCGAGGCTGGCCGCCGCCGACTTGGCCTGCTCGTTCGCGGTCTTCAGGTCGTAGGTCCCGGTGCCGATCGCCCGGGCGACACGCCGCTTGAGCTCCGCGTCGGACACCCCCTTGACCGCGTCCACCGCGATGCTGGTCGCCCTGGCGGGGGAACCGAGCAGTTCGCGGCCCGCCACCGCCGGGTCCAGGAAGACCAGGGCCGCGCCGGGGTTGGTGGTGGTGAACGTGGCGATGCCGACGACCCGCACCCGGAACGTGCCCGGCTGTGCCTGCACGGTCAGCGCGTCGCCGATCCGTACGTGCTTCTTGTCGGCCGTGTCGGCGTCCAGCAGCGCCTCACCCGCGCCGTGCGGGGCATGGCCGGAGGTGAGCTTCACGGGGCTGCGGTGGGTGACGTACCAGGCCATCGCGATGGTCGGGGCCCCGGTGGTCGGGCCGACGGACCGGTTGCGGCCATCGACCACGACGGCGTTCTGCACCGACACCTCGGCGCGGGCCGCCGCGACCCCGTCGACCCGCGCCACGCGGTCCCGCAGCGCGGCCGGCAGCGTCTGGACCGAGCCGCTCACCCGGGCCGACCGCAGGTCCAGCTGTTTCGGCTGGACCGTCACATCGGCGGCGGTGGAGGCGAACAGCCGGTCGAACGTGCGCGTGACCGTGTCGGAGAAGATCAGACTGCCCGCGACGAACGCCACGGACAGGATCACGGCGAGCGCGGACAGCGCGAGCCGCCCCTTGTGTGCGAGGAAACTCCTCAGGGTCGCCTTGAGCACCCGGTCAGTCCTCTCCGGCGGTCGGGGTCCGGGGGTTCGCCCCGGGAAAGACACGCATGCGTTCCAGTACGGCGTCCGCCGTGGGCCGTTCCATGTCGTCCACGATGCGCCCGTCGGCCAGGAAGAGCACCAGGTCGGAGTGGGCGGCGGCGCCGGGGTCGTGGGTGACCATGACGACCGTCTGCCCGAGATCGTCCACCGCGCCGCGCAGGAAGCCCAGCACCTCCAGGCCGGCCCGCGAGTCGAGGTTGCCGGTCGGCTCGTCCGCGAAGATCAGCTCCGGCCGGGAGGCCAGCGCCCGCGCGCACGCGACCCGTTGCTGCTGACCGCCGGAGAGCTGGGCGGGCCGGTGCGTGAGGCGGTCGCGCAGGCCGAGCGTGTCGATGACCTGGTCCAGCCACCGCGGGTCGGGCCTGCGGCCGGCGATGTCCATGGGCAGGGTGATGTTCTCGGCGGCCGTCAGCGTCGGGATGAGGTTGAAGGACTGGAACATGAAGCCGACCCGGTCCCGCCTGAGCCGGGTCAGCTCCCGGTCCCGCAGCCCGGTGATCTCGGTGTCGCCCAGCCACACCTGGCCCGCCGACACCGTGTCGAGCCCCGCGAGACAGTGCATCAGCGTGGACTTCCCGGACCCCGAGGGCCCCATCACGGCGGTGAAACGGCCGCGCGCGATGTCCACGTCCACCGAGTCCAGGGCGATGACGGCCGTCTCGCCGGAGCCGTAGGCCTTGGTCAGCCCGCGGGCGCGGGCCGCGACCGCGCCGCCCGGCGGGTGCTGCGCAGCAGGTGTGGACAAGAGCGCCTCCCGGTCGCCTGAACCGCCCGTCCCGGGCGAGCGTAGGCGACAAGCCGACCCGGCGCACCGGTTCGGCGCACCCTTGCCTTGCTAGCGCGCCGGCGCTAGCGTCGAGGCATGGCGAAGACCCAGCTGAACGTGCGCGTGGACGAGGGCACCGCCCGCGCGGCCCGCGAACGCGCCCTGGCCCGCGGCATCAGCGTCAACCGGTACATCGAAGAGCTGGTCAGACAGGACACCGGCGAGGCCGGCCGTACATTCGTCGAGGCCGCCGCCGACTTCATGAAGCAGTACGAGTCCGTGTTCGCCGAGGAGTTCGCCGAGACCCGCGGCACCGGTGCCGGTATCGAGGACGGCCGCTGATCCCTTGAACGAGCTCAGCATCGACCTCGCCTGGCTCCTCATGCTCGCCGAACAGAAGACACCCGGGGACCCGCAGGTCACCGACTGGGGTTTCTCTGAACTAACTGAATAGCCTCCGAGTGAGGGATCCACGTTCGCACTTCGCTTCCGGCGAGGTGCTTCTTTGTTTCTTGGGTCGGGTCTGTGTCGGTGGCTCCTGTTAAGGTCCGCGCCGTGACCTCAACCGATCATCTGCTCGCATTGATCCGGGACACCCCGGACGTCGCTGACTTGCTGCATTCCTCCTTCGAGTTCGGCATCTCCTGCAATGAACACGGCGAGGCGGTCCGCGCGGCCTCTGGTGCCTCGCTGGAGGCCATCGCTGGTGACTGGGCCGGCGGGACCTTCTTCCTGTGCCGTGACGAAGACGGGCGTCGCCCCGTGATGTATGCCAGTTCCGAGGGCCAGGGCGGTCTGATCGCCGATGACTTGAAGCAAGCGTTGGAGATCATCACTGGTCTGGCTGTGTGGCAGGACTGCCTGAAGTTCTCGGGCGGCGGAAGGCTGGAGGCCATGGAGGCCGCTGCTGTACTCCTCGAAAAGGATCGAGTCAGCGACGAGCCTGCGATTGTCGAGCATCGGGCGCAGGTTGCTGCGGCCTTGTCACTGGACCGGGTGCCTGTGTCCGAACTCGTCGCCCGGTTGAGGAGTGCCGTGATGAGGACGGAACCGGACCACCTGGTAGTCACTGAGTCCGGGGATGAGTACGAGTCACTCTTTGGAAAATTCGTGCCCACCGACAACCCGGGCTGGCGATGAGCCGAGCCCGGCCTCGCTGCGTCAGTCATCGTGTGCTGAGGGTTCTGGGCCGGTGACGGTTCGCCCGACCACGCGGCTGAGGTCGGGCATGCCGAGGTGGACGGCGGAGCGGCCGTCGAGCTGTGCGAGCTTGGCCTCCGCCCCGGCGAGGCTGACTTTGAGGCCGGCAATTTCCCCGCGCCAACCTTCACGTTCGGCTTCCTCGATGCGGGCGATGAGGTTGTCGCGGATCTCGGCCAGGCGGGGCCTCTGGGCGGGGTCCGGACGGAGCATCGAACAGCGGACGCACGCGTGCTCGTGGATGCAGGGGGTGCCGTAGGCGCGTCCACAGGTGCCGAGGGAGACTTTGCGGAGTTCGAAGTGGCCCAGGAACTCCTCCCACTCCTCGTCGGTGGGGGTGCGGTATTCCTCGCTGGGCCGCATGGACCGGCGTCGGGCGATGAACGCGCGGTGCTGCTCGATGGCTTCCTGGGGATAGATCGCCTTGTAGCCCATGGTGGTGTTGATGTCGCGGTGGCCGCAGATGATCTGGGCGATGTGCGGGGGCAGACCGTTCATGATCATGTCGGTGACGAACATCCTGCGGAAGTCGTGCGGCGTGAGCCGTAGCGGCTGGCCGTCGGGGTCGACCAGGCCCTCGCCCTGGAGGATGTCGTTGATGAACCTGCGGAGGACGGTTCCGGTGACCGGCCGGTCCTCGGTGCCGAGCTTGTACTGAAACAGCAGTGGGAGGGGTGGGTTCCAGACGCGTTCGTGGGTGTCGTAGGCGCTGATAAGCGGGATGGCGCCGTCGGCTCCGCGGACGCGGCTGACAATGGTGCTGAGGACGTCAGCGAGTTCGGGACTGATCAGCAGGAGTCGTTCGGTGTCGGTCTTGGATGGCGCGACCTGGAGGAGGGGGACGAGTTCGCCAGTGGTGGGCAGCCGGTATTGCACGAAGCTGTGGTGGTTGAGCTCGTGCAGCTCTTCGATCCGGATGCCAGTGTGCCGCAGGACTTCGATCGCGGCCCAGGCCCAGAACGTGGCGTGCTCCTCGTAGGTGAGGTTGCGTACTTCTCCAGTGGCCGTGTCGGTGACGCGGATCGTGTTGGCGTCCCTGCGGACGGTGGTGGGCCGCAGGTAGGTGATGCCCTCGAAGGTGAGAGTGGTGCCCGGCTCGGTCTCCTTGGCCACGGCCAGCAGCTGTGCGGCGGTCGCGCGGCGACGCTCTGCGATGGCGATCACGGCCGGCAGCAGGGGGAGCCGGTGACGGGTGCGCTGGTGCATGCGTGCCCGGGCCCGTTCGATCTGCTTGCGCTGACTGACCTCGTGCGCGCGGATCGGGCAGGGGGCGACGTGCGCTGCCCAGCGGGCCGGCTCCTCGGCTGCCCATTGAGCAATGTCCAGGTAGAAGGCCCGCACCAGGGTCAGACAGTGGTTGACGTTGGTCCGCGGCTCCTTGACCTCGCTGAGGGTGCCGTCGGTTCCCCGGACGGCGCGGCTCTTGAACATGATCCGCTGCTTCCAGGCGGTGACGACATCAGGTGGCAAGTCCAGCGAATCGATGCCCGGGTGATGTTCCTCCAGGTTGCGCCAGAACAGGAGGCCGATCGTGTAGGAGAGAGACTTGAGGGTCGTGTAGTCGAGCGCCGCCTGGCGTTCCTTCAAGTACTCGACGAGCAGATTTCGAACGGGGCGGCACTGGAGTCCGTAGCGGTCGATCAGCTGCTCGCACGTCATCTGGCCTTGGGCGGCGCGGAAGGCGCGGGCGCTCAAAGGTGCGTCCGGTGGGAAGCACCCATAGCCCACCAGGAGTTGATAGAAGAGCGTCTTGCCCTGGCCGCCCCGTGAGTGTGTGGTGTCCTGGGTGTCCAGGATCTCGATGCAGTCTCCGACGGTGATGTCGGCGACCATCCCGCCCTTGGCGGCCAGGATGGTCGAGATGCGCTTGAGGGCGACGCCGGAGGAGAAGCGCCGCGGCACCGGTGTCATGCCCGCGATCTGGTCCCGAAGGCGGGCGAAGCCCTCCGGGTCCCGGATCTCCCCCATAGCGGCGACCAGGCTGGTGAAGGGGTGGCTGAGCATCCAGCGCATGCTGGGACGGAAGACGTCCGCGCAGATGAGCCGACGAAGGCCGGTGCCAAGATCCTTGAAACCGTAGTCCTTGTCCCAGCCGCGGGCTTGTAGCCAGGGCTCTGCCAACGCCTTCCAGCTGTCGTCGCCCAGATGCTCCTCAGCACCGCTGGCGAGCCACTTTTCCTGCCAGTTCAGGCCCGGGTGGGTGCTGAGCCAGCCGAGTACCGCTGTGACCCCGCGCCGGACGCTCGGCAGCGTCGTGGAGCGAACCCCCATGCAGAGCATCTCGACCAGATCATCAGGACACCGCTCAGCCGCCGGCCAGGAAGCCGGGTTCATGCGGGCTGGGTAGCGGGCACGGAGGGCAGCCTGGCTCTGAGCGCCGATGCCTTGCTCCTCGCGCTGCTCTGGCAGACTCAACCCGGTTCGGCGGGCGACAGTCCCACGAGGTCCGGCCGGCTTCACAGGGCCACCCGTCCGAACAGCACGTCCAAGCTCTCGGACGAGTAGCCAGGAGCCGGAGGTGGCGCCTGCCGGGCGGCGGCATTCGCCTCTTGCCTGGCATGATGCGCCAGGACATTCTCGATGACCTCGTCGCCCGTGGGCGTCATGTAGAGCTGTGTGGTCGTCAAGCTCGCGTGGCCCATGACCCACTGGACGTCCACGAGCGGGATTTTGGGGTCCCGCGACATTCGGTAGGCCGCGGTGTGCCGCAGGTCATGCAGGGTCCAGTTGGAGCCCAGGTCCGCGTTCACGCGCTCGAACATGCGGTGAGCAGCGTGATAGGTCAGCGGCTTCAGCGGTCGGCGCAGAGTCCACCACAGAGGCCGCGATCGGCCCTTAGGCAGCCGACCGCGTAGCTCGGCTTGGTAGAGCCGAAGCCAGACGAACGCATCCGGCGACGCGGGCAGCGGTTGCACCGCCCCGGTGCCCTTGCGAATCACGGTGATCAGCTGCTGTCCCGGGTCGGCGTCGCAGAATCTGGCCCCCAGAAGCTCGGAGGCGCGGGCCCCGGTGGACACCCAGAAAGCCACCAGGGCGCGGTCTCGGTTCGAGCTGAGCGCGGCGAAGATCTCGTTGAACCGGTCGTCCGGGATCATCCGTGGGATCCGCTTGGGGACCTTGGGCCGGTAGCGGCCCTGGCGCTCATTGCGGAAAAGGTCCATCGGGTTGTGATGCGCGTTCGCCCGGCCCAATGCGCGGGCCCTGACCAGCGGGAACGGGTTCACCAACGGTCCGGTTCCTGCTTCCTGGTGGAACTCGTAGAACTTCCGCAGCACTGTCTCGGTGTGGGCCCGCGTCGATGCCTGGTACTTCCGGCCAGGCTTCGGTTTGCCGGTCACTGCGTTAACCGCGTCCCCGGCCTTCCGCTCTGCGCGGCCGACGCGCGGCTTGTCAGTGTGCTGGAGCCAGTGCATGAAGTCCCGGGCCTCGACCCGCGTCGCCCGGTCCCAGTCGACCCCGACAGCCGCCAGGAACCGCCACCACCGCAGCAGCCCGTTGCCGTACGCGTACACCGTCGACTCGGACCGGTGGCAGCCCAGCAGATCCCGGAAGTACTCCGCTACCGGCTCGACCACCGCGCCGGACGCATCCACCAGTCGGTACGGCTCCCACACGTCCTCGGTCTTCACCAGCTTGCCGACCTGGGGGACGACCAAGGCCGACAGATCACGTACAGGCGTCTCTGAGTCGCTCATGGACCGACTAACGCCCGAATCTCAGAAACGTCACCTGACCTGCAGTAAGAAGGAAACCAGTTCAGTTAACGTGGCGCGCTGGTCGCCGCCGTCGCCCGGCACCGCGCCGAGATATTCGGCGTGCCCGTGTACGGCGACCCGCACGCCCGTGCCGCCGCCCTGCTCCAGCTGCTGATCCACCTGCCCGCGCTGGAGCGCTCCAACGCGCTGTTCGCCTCGGCGGTCGCCTATGCCTACCTCGTCGCCAGCGGTGTCAAGGTGGTCACCACACCCGAGCAGGTGCGGGATCTCGCCCGGCTGGTGAAGGAAGGGGCGGCCGGCGTGGACGACATCGCGCGCGAGCTGCGCCGCTGGGGCGTGTGATCAGCGCGCATCCGGCTCGTCCGGCCGCCAGGCGACCCCGAGCGCGCAGTACGAGGACGGCAGTGCCGGGCCCTTCTCCGGCACCAGCACCTGCCGCTGCGGGCCGAGAGTGAACCCGGCCTCGCGCAGCGCGGCCACCGGCCGGCGGGCCAGGTGGCAGCCGCCGGTCAGGGCGGGCCACAGGGTCCGGTCCAGGGTGCGCTGGGCCAGCCGCATCGCCGGGCCGCCGCCTTGGCCGTGCTCGAAGAACCGCACCTGGCCGCCCGGTTTGAGCACGCGCCGCACCTCGCTCAGCGCCCGGCCCACGTCCCGGACGCTGCACAGGACCAGGGACAGTACGACCGCGTCGAAGGCCTCGCTCTTGACCGGCAGCGCCTCCGCCGCGCCCGGCACGACGTCGACCGGAACCTGGGCGCGCAGGGCCGACTCCAGCGCCAACTTCCTGAGCAGCGGCTCCGGTTCGATCGCGACGACCTCCGCGACGGTGTCCGGGTAGTGCGCGAAGTTCAGCCCGTTGCCCGCGCCGATCTCGATCACCCGCCCGGACACCCCGGCGAGCAGCTGCTCCCGGATCCCGGCCATGCCCAGCCGGGCTTCGGCACGCGCACTGCACCGGGCATAGAACCGGGCGAACAGGGGATGGTGGACGGGACTTCGCGCCACCTTCTCGGAGCCGGACAGCAGCCGCATGGCGAACCTCCCGGGGACGGCCTAGGAAGAGTTTCCCCCGTACGGCGCCTCTCGCACCCCTGCCGCAGCACGCCATGGCTCCGCCCCTGGACCCCGCCCCGGCCCGTCACCCGGTCCGGGGTCCTGCCGCGCGTCGGCTGTGGTGGCTACGGTGCCTGGCGTATCCGGAAGGCCTCCGCGTCCCAGCTCCCGTCCAGGCGGGGGGCGAGCCACGTCGGGGCCGCCGTGCGGAAGGCGGCCGGTGGCAGGGCCCCCGCCCCGCAGGGAATCGCGCCGAGCAGGGGGGCTCCCGCGATCTCCGGCAGGTCGGTCACGTTGCAGCGGGTGGCGAGGTCGGGGGAGTCGGGCCAGCTGCCGATCACCACGCCGGCCAACTCCAGGTTCCGGCGCCGCAGTTCGAGCGCGGTCAGCTCGGTGGTGTTGAGGGTCCCCAGCCCTGCCTGGGCGACCACCAGCACCGGTGCGCCGAGCAGCCCGGCCGCGTCGGCCAGGTTGCCGCCGGCCGCGTCGAAGCGGACGAGGACCCCGCCCGCTCCCTCGACCAGCACCAGGTCGTGCTCGGTGGCCAGCTTGGCCGCCCGCTCGGCCACCTCGTGCGGACGGACGGGGGCCATGCCCGCCCGCCGCGCCGCCGTGCCGGGTGCCAACGGCTCGGGGTAGCGGGCCAGTTCCGTGGCCGTGACCGCGCCCGCCAGCCGCGCGACCTCGTCGGCGTCCCCGCGCTCGTCCGGCCGTACGCCCGTCTGCGCGGCCTTGAGCACGGCCACCGAGCGGCCGGCCGCGAGCGCGGCGGCCGCCACCGCGGCGGTGGTGACGGTCTTGCCGACCTCCGTGCCCGTGCCCGTGATCACCAGTACCGGCATGTCATCCCTCCCGCGCCGCGGCGCACACCGCGCGCGCGATCCGTGCCACGTCCTCGTCCGAGGTGATGTACGGCGGCATCGTGTAGACCAGGTCGCGGAACGGCCGCAGCCACACGCCCTCGCGTACGGCCGCCCGCGTGGCCGCGGCCATGTCCACCTCGTGGTCGAGCTGGACGACGCCGATCGCCCCGAGGACGCGGACGTCCTTCACACCGGGCAGCTCGCGCGCCGGCGACAGGCCGTCCCACAGGCCCGCCTCGATCCGCTTGACCTCCGACTGCCAGTCCTGGCCGAGCAGCAGCTCGATGGAGGCGCAGGCCACGGCCGCCGCCAGCGGGTTGCCCATGAACGTCGGTCCGTGCGCGAGCACCGGCACCTCGCCCCGCGAGATGCCGTCGGCGACCCGCGCGGTGCACAGCGTGGCCGCCAGCGTCAGATAGCCGCCGGTCAGCGCCTTGCCCACGCACATCACATCCGGGGTGACGCCCGCGTGCTCCGCCGCGAACAGCGCGCCGGTACGGCCGAAGCCGGTGGCGATCTCGTCGAACACCAGCAGCACGTCGTGCGCGTCGCATGCCTCGCGCAGCACCTGCAGATAGGCGGGGGAGTGGAAGCGCATGCCGCCCGCGCCCTGCACGACCGGCTCCACGATCACCGCGGCCAGCTCGTCCGCGTGGCGGGCGACCAGTTCGCGCAGTCCATCGGCGTACGACTCCTCGTACTCGGTCGGCGGTGCGTCCGCGAAAACCTGCCGCGGCAGCACCCCCGACCACAGCGCGTGCATCCCGCCCTCGGGGTCGCACACCGACATCGGGTTCCAGGTGTCGCCGTGGTAGCCGCCCCGCCAGGTCAGCAGCCGCTGCTTGCCGGGCCGGCCTAGCGAGCGCCAGTACTGCAGGCACATCTTCACCGCGACCTCGACCGACACCGAACCGGAGTCCGCGAGAAAGACGTGCTCCAGGCCACTTGGCGACATGTCGACAAGGTGCTTGGCGAGGCGTACGGCGGGCTCGTGCGTCAGCCCGCCGAACATCACATGGCTCATCCGCCCGAGCTGGCCGTGCGCCGCCTCGTTGAGGACTGGGTGGTTGTAGCCGTGGATCGCCGACCACCACGAGGACATGCCGTCCACCAACTCGCCCGAGCCGTCCGCGAGCCGCAGCCGGACCCCGCTCGCCGACTCCACGACGAGCGGTTCGGCACGTCCGGGCATCGGGCCGTACGGATGCCACACATGCCGTCGGTCCAGCTCCAGCAGCTCGGGCACGGTCAGGCCGGGCAGATCAGGCATTGGGCGCGAGATCCGTTCCGGCGCCCCGGCGGCGGACGGCGACGAGATCGGTGCGCGCCTCCTGCGCGGCCGGCGCCGTCGTCGTACCGCAGACACCCGCCCCCTCGTGACCGCAGGCGTCCGCGCCCTCGTGCGAGCCGCAGCCCCCGTGCGAGCCGCAGCCCTCGTGCGAGCCGCATCCCTCGTGCGAGCCGCAGACCGACCCGCAGCCGCCCGCGGCCTCGACCCGGTGCTCCGGCAGCGTCACCTCGCCGGCGCCCTCCACCTCGAACCCGGCGTCCGCGATCATCTCCAGGTCGGCCTTGCCGGCCTGGCCCTCGCTGGTCAGGTAGTCGCCGAGGAAGATGGAGTTGGCCAGGTGCAGCGCGAGCGGCTGCATCGTGCGCAGATGGACCTCACGGCCGCCCGCGATACGGACCTCCACGTCCGGGCAGACGAACCGGACCATCGCGAGGATCCGCAGACAGCGCTGCGGGGTGAGGTTCCACTCCTTGGCCAGCGGGGTGCCCTCGAACGGGATGAGGAAGTTCACCGGCACCGAGTCCGGGTCCAGTTCACGCAGGCTGAAGACCACGTCGACCAGGTCCTCGTCGCTCTCGCCCATGCCCGCGATCAGACCGGAGCAGGCGGACAGCCCGGCCGCGTGCGCCTTCTGCACCGTGTCCACCCGGTCGGCGTACGTGTGCGTGGTCGTGATGTCCGCGTACGTCCCTTCGGACGTGTTGAGGTTGTGGTTGTACGCGTCCGCGCCCGCCTCGCGCAGCCGCTCTGCCTGGCCGTCGGAGAGCAGACCGAGGCAGGCGCACACCTCGACGTGTTCGTTCTGCTCCTTGATGGTCCGGATGGTGTCCGAGACCCGGTCCACGTCCCGGTCCGTCGGACCGCGGCCGCTCGCCACCAGACAGACCCGCTTGGCGCCTCCCGCGAGGCCCGCGGCGGCCGCCTTGGAGGCCTCGTCGGGCTTGAGCCAGGTGTACTTCAGGATGTCGGCCTTCGAGCCGAGCCGCTGGGAGCAGTAGGAGCAGTCCTCCGGGCACAAGCCGGACTTGAGGTTGACCAGGTAGTTCAGTTTCACGCGCCGGCCGAACCAGTGCCGGCGCACCTTGCCGGCCGCGGCCACCACATCGAGCAGATCGTCGTCGGAGGTGGCCAGTACGGCGAGTGCTTCCTCGCGGGTCGGCAGCTCGCGCCGAAGCCCCTTGTCCACCAGCGTGTTCAGCAGGTCCATGAGGTCCGATCCTGTCTTACCGGACCGCCCCGGGCCAAGGAGAGTTTGCACAACGGAGACGGTTCACCGTGTGGGTATTGCCACACCGTGGGCGGCTGATCGTGCCGCTAGTGTCTGTCCGCTACCTACAAAAGCCCCGGAGGACACATGGCGTTCGGCTGGATCGACGAGCAGGCCGAGGCGCGTCGCCGCGCCGGACTCGTACGCACCCTGCGCCCCCGCCCCGCCGACTCGGCCCTGCTGGACCTGGCGAGCAACGACTACCTGGGCCTCGCCCACCACTCCGAGGTCGCCGAGGGGGCCACCCGGGCCGCCCGGACCTGGGGCGGGGGGTCCACCGGCTCCCGGCTCGTCACCGGCACCACCGAGCTGCACACCGAGCTGGAGCGCGAGCTGGCCGCCTTCTGCGGGTTCGAGGCGGCGCTGGTCTTCTCCTCCGGTTACGCCGCCAACCTGGCCGCGGTCACCGCGCTGGGCCCGCACGGCTCGCTGATCGTCTCCGACGCGGGCAACCACGCATCCCTCATCGACGGCTGCCGGCTGGCCCGGGGCGAGCGGCAGGTCGTGGGGCACGCCGATCCGGAGGCGGTGCGCAAGGCCCTGGCCACGCACCAGGGGCCGGCGATCGTCGTGTCGGACACCGTGTTCTCGGTGGACGGCGACCGGGCACCGCTGGCCGGGCTGGCCGCGGCGTGCCGGGCACACGGCGCGGGACTGGTCGTGGACGACGCCCACGGGCTCGGGGTGCTGGGGGACGGCGGCCGGGGCGCGCCGTACGCGGCGGGGCTCGCCGGTGCCTCGGACGTCGTGGTCACGGCCACCCTGTCCAAGTCGCTGGGCAGTCAGGGCGGCGTCGTGCTCGGCCCGGCGCGGGTGATCGACCACCTGGTCAACGCGGCCCGGACCTTCATCTTCGACACCGGCCTGGCGCCGGCGGCGGCCGGCGCCGCGCTCGCGGCGCTGCGGCTGCTCGTCCGCGAGCCGGCGCGCGCGGCGCGCGCCCGCGAGGTGGCCGCGGAACTGCACGCACGGCTGACCGCCGCGGGTCTGGAAGCGGTGCGTCCGGACGCCGCGGTGGTCTCCGTGCGGGCTCCGTCCCCGGAGCAGGCGGTGCGCTGGGCGGCCGACTGCCGTACCGCGGGGCTCGCCGTGGGCTGTTTCCGTCCTCCTTCCGTGCCCGACGGCATCTCACGGCTGCGGCTGACCGCTCGCGCGGACCTGTCCGGGGCCGAGATCGAACGCGCTGTACGGGTGATCGGCGAAACGCGACCATGAGTCGGCGTGACACGGCCGTGCTTCAACCTTGGGTGGTTACGAGTGATCGGTCGGGATGATCGATTGGGATGATCGGTTGGGATCGCTTCTGATCAGAGAGTGCTGAGGAAACCGGCCCAGCTCCCGGCGGAGAAGAGCAGCGCGGGTCCGGCCGGGTTCTTGGAGTCGCGCACGGCGAGCAGTCCGGCCCCGGGGCCGGAGCGCGGCCGGGCCGTCTCCACGCAGTTGTTGGCTCCCGTGCTGTAGCTGCTGCGCAGCCAGTGCACGTCGTGCAGGTCGGTACTGGCAGGGACGTTCCGAGGCAGTGCTGACATGGTGCCTCCTTACGCGCCGTCACCTATCCCGGCGATGTAGTCCAACGTGTCCTCGGGTGAAAGGGCGTGCATCCGAAGGGTGTCGAAGGCCTCCGCGTAGGCCATGAGGTCTTCTTTCCGTTCCAGGTAGAGGCTACTCGTCAGCTGGTCGAGAACAACCACGTCCAGATCAGAAGTGCTCGGAAATGACAAGATAACGAAAGGTCCGGTGAGGCCGACATGCGCTCCGGCGCCGAACGGCAGTACCTGGAGCCGGACTTGGGGAAGCCGGGCCGCCTCCGTCAGCCGCTCCAGCTGCCGGGCCATCACCTCGGGGCCGCCGACCTCGCGCCGCAGCACCGCCTCGTCCAGCACCGCGCTCAGCCGCAGCGGCCGGTCGGCGCGGAGCACGTCCTGCCTGGCCAGGCGCACCTCCACCAGCGCGTCCAGGCCTTCCTCGTCCAGGTCCTTCACGGCCGCCCGGGTCACCGCCCGGGCGTACTCGGGCGTCTGCAGCAGGCCCGGTACGACCGTGGTCTCCAGGGTGCGCATCGTGCTGGCCTGCGACTCCAGGCTGATGAAGTCCCGGTACGTGGGCGGCAGCACCCCGCGGTAGGCGTGCCACCAGCGGTCCCGGTCGCCCGTGTCCTCGGAGCCCGCCAGCATCAGCAGCAACTCGCGCAGCTGCCCGTCCCGCACCTCGTAGGCGTCGAGGAGTAACCGCACATCGGCTGGTTTCACACCACTGGCGCCGGTCTCGATACGGCTGACCTTCGACTGGTGCCAGCCGACCAGCCGGGCCGCCTCACCGCTCGTGAGCCCAGCACCGGTACGCAGCGTGCGCAGTTCGGCGCCCAGTTTGCGGCGGCGCACTGCCGGCCCGTTCTGCATGGGCTCCTCCTTACTCCTTCCGGGCCGCCCAAATACGGTCTCCCGTCGTAGAGTTCACCGCTTCGGGCGACAGATATATGCATATCTTGGTGGATCGCTCCCCGTGACCGGTCCCGTGATGGCAGGCTGACGAGCAAGCACCAGTCCGGGACCGTACTCGAACCATCCGGCTCCGTGTCGGACTGCGGTCCCGTGGGAAAGGGACGACGTCGCCATGGCAGACCATCTGGAAGCATCCGTCACTCTGCCGAGCGATCCCGCCTCGGTCTCCGCCGCCCGCACGTATGTCGTGGGTACGCTCGCGGAGTGGGGCCTGCCGTCGGACACCGAGACGGCCGACACCGTGCGGCTCATCGTCTCCGAACTCGCCACGAACGCCGTACAGCACACCTTCGGTCAGTCACCCACCTTCACGGTTGACATCGCCCTGGACCGCGACGAACACCTCCGCATCGGCGTCACGGACAGTCATCCACGCTTTCCGAAGAGACTGCCCGCCGCCGTCCAGCAGGACAACGGCCGCGGCTTGGTCATCATCCGCTGGCTCACCGCTGAGTGCGGCGGCAAACTCCGCGTCCGCCCCACCCGCGAGGGCGGCAAGACGGTCTCCATCGAACTCCCGTGGATCCTCCCGGCCGAGCCGGTGCCCGCAGCCGGCCCACAGGAGCCGTAGCCCTGCGGGCGGGGGCGCGTGGTGCTGGTGCTTTCACTGCGTGCCGCATCCAGGAGGGGGCGGGGGAAGGACAAGCGTGGGGTGACGGCGACTCCAGAGGCGGCCAGGAGGCGAGGACGTCGGGTACGGGAGACGGTGGGCCGGGTGGCGGCGAGGCTTTCCCTTTCGGTGCTGGACGAGGATGCCTCAGCGCGCCACGAACTGCCTGCGCTCGGGTGGCTCACGTTCCCGGCGAGCGGCCCGCTCGGCCGAAGGCTCCGCGGAGCAGGGCGCGGAAGGCGTCCGCGGCCGGTGTGGATTCGTCCGGGCGGTGGGCCACCGAGATGGTGCGGCGCAGCAGGCCCGCTTCCAGGGGGCGTACGCCGACCGGTGTGGCCGCCGTGCGGGCCACCATCTCGGGGACGACGGCCACCCCCAGCCCGGCGCTGACGAGCGCGCAGACCACGGCGTAACCGGGGGTCGGGACCAGCAGGGCCGGTGTGGCGCCCGCGTCGGACAGCAGGGCCTCGATCTCCCGGCGGGCCGGATGCTGCGGTGCCATGCTGATCAGCGGCTGGCCGCTCAGCTCGGCCAGGGGCAGCCGGGAGGAGGTGCTGCTCAGGGCGTGACCCGGCGCGGTCACAAGCACCAGTTCCTCCACCAGCACCGGCTCCAGACACACCGACGACGGCACAGGGGAGGGCTCGGCCGGGTGGTAGGTGTGCGTCAGCGCCAGGTCCACCTCGCCGGCCGCCACGGCCGTGACCCCGGTCGGCGGGTCGTAGTCCGCGACCGACAGCGTCACGTCCGGATGCGCCCGGCGGAACGCGCTCAGCGCCGGCGGCAGCAGATGCACCCCGGCGGTCGGGAAGGTGCCGAGCCGCAGGGCGCCGCCGGTGAGTCCGGTCAGCCGGGCCAGCTCGTGCCGGGCCTGTTCCAGCTCGTCCAGAACCCGCCGGGCCCGTGCCACCAGCACCTCGCCCGCCTCGGTCAGCCGGGCCCCGCGATGGTGCCGGACCAGCAGCGCGGCACCGGCCTCCCGTTCCAGCTTGGCGAGCTGCTGGGAGAGGGCCGGCGGGGTGTAGCCGAGGCGGTCGGCGGCCCGGGTGATGGATCCGGCCTCCGCGACGGCCACCAGCGCGGCCAGCCGGGTGGGGTCGTACATGGGTGCAAGCCTAAAGCATTGCTTTAGGCTGACTCAGAAGACTCGAAATACCTGCTGAAGGCCCTACCGAGGCAGTCTGGCCGCATGGACGGACAGCTCATCGCCTTCACCGGCATTGCCGCCGGACTGGTCGCCATGCCGGGCGCGGACTTCACCGTGGTCGTACGCAACGCGCTGGTGTCGCGCCGGGCCGGCGCGGTCTGCGGACTCGGCATCGCGGGCGGACTCCTGGTGCACGCCGCCTTGGCGGTGGCCGGTGTCGCGGCCGTGCTGGTGGCCGTACCCGCGCTGTTCCGGGCGCTGCAACTGCTGGGCGGCGCCTATGTGCTGCAGCTCGGGGTGCGCACGCTGTGGTCGCTGCGGGGCGCCGTCCAGGCGCCCGAGGAGAGGGCGGCCGGGGAGAGGGCGGCCGGGGAGAGGGCGGCCGAGCCGGCGCATCCGCTGCGGCAGGGCTTCGTCACCAACGTCCTCAATCCGAAGGCGTCGCTGACCTTCCTCAGCCTGCTGCCGCAGTTCGTGCCCGCCGGGAGCCCCGCACTGCCCCGGACCCTGCTGCTCGCGCTCATCGTGTTCGCGCTGGCGCTGCTCTGGTTCCAGGTGGTCGCGCTGCTGGTCGACCGCCTGGGCAGATGGCTGCGCCGGCCCCGGGCCGCCCGTGGGCTCCAGGCGGGCACCGGGGTGGCGCTGACGGTGCTGGGAGCGGCCCTGCTGCTGGAGCCGCTGCTGCCCTGATGGTGGGTCAGCTGACCCTGCCATACCAGACGTTGTTGGTCCAGAGCTTCTGGAGCCGCACCACGTCCCCGGTCCTCGGCGCGTGCCAGATCTTCCCGTGCCCCGCGTAGATGCCGACGTGGTAGACGTAGGAACCCGAGTGGAAGAACACCAGGTCACCGGCCTTGCGTTGGCCGGCGGAAATGTGGTGCGTCTTGTTGTACTGCTGGGCGGCGGTACGCGGCAGGGTCTTGCCCGCCTTCTTGAACGAGTAGAGCGTGAGCCCCGAGCAGTCGAAACTGTGCGGCCCGGTGGCGCCGTACCGGTACGGCGCCCCCTTCTCGGAGGCCGCAACCTGCAGGGCTTTTGTCGCGAGCGTCGCGGCCGAGGCATCGGTGGCGAGCCCGGGAACCGCGATCGAGCCGCCGACGGCGGCGAGGGTGAGGGCCGAGGCCGTACCGGCCCGGGCCATGAGCGACGGGACACGATTGAGCGCAGTCATGCGCAACCCTTCGTCAGCCGCCTGTGAAGGATGACCTGTCGGATTCGGGCTGGCGAAGTTGCCCGGCCGCGTTGCCGCGGCTTCACCCCAAGGGCTGCTCGGAACCTCAGGCCGTCTGCGACGAACAGACGGACATTCGTTCCGGCGACCCGTCTTGCCTGGGTCCTCCACTCCTGCCGATCCACTCCTGTCGACCGGTCGTCCGGGTGGCGGCAGGACTCGGCGTCCGCCCGGACCGCCCCGCCGCGGTGGCGGGGGCTTGTCGTCGGACGGGATCTTCACCCACACCGGTCCGAAAATCCCAACGCATCCGCGGATTTGTGGCGTTACTCACCACTCGCCCGTTCGGGTGGACAGTGTGCTGTTCGAGACAGCGTCAGGTTCGGGACGTAGCCCCGGACCTGGGGCGAAGCGCTTTCCCGCGAACTGCCGACCGGTGTGGAGCGCAAGTCGGGAGGCGCGAAAAACGATCTGGATATACACCGGTCGGCGGTACATCGTTCGGGCCGTTTCAAGTCCCGTCCGGGCGAGCTATGTCGACAAGTCGTCAGATTCGGCCCGGTCCGGCGTCCGGATCAGCCGCCGCCATCGGTCGGGAGCGCGACGCGCGCGGTACGGCGTTCGCCGTCCAGCACCCGCAACGCCCGTGCCAGCGTGTCCCCGTACAGCTCCGCCTCGCCCCGCTGGTGCATCGACGCGAGGGCGTCACGCAGCTCTGCGGCCTTGCGCACCAGGGCCTGGGCTGCGCGCAGCCCGCGGTAGGTGTCCCCGCCGTGCGCGGGGTTGATGCGGCCCAGCAGGTCGGCGGCCTCCAGGTAACGGTCGATCAGGTCGCCTTCGGCGCGGGTCAGTGCGGGCAGCGGCGGCAGGTCCGGCAGCATCGGCGGCTCACCTCGCGCCCGGTGCGCCGGGGGTGCTCCGCCGGCCGGGCACAACGGCGTCCACCAGGCCGTAGGCCAGCGCCGCGGGGGCGTCCAGGACCAAGTCCCGCTCCAGGTCGCGGTGTACCTGCTCGGGTGTGCGCCCGGTGTGCCGTACCAGCATCTCCTCCGCCAGGGTGCGGAGTCGGGCCAACTCCTCGGCCTGGATGAGCAGGTCGCTGAACTGGCCCTGCAAGGGTTCGGGGAGTTGCGGCTGTTCGATCACCATGCGCGCGCCGGGCAGGGTGAACCGCTTGCCCGGCGTGCCGGCCGCGAGCAGCAGCGCGGCATGGGAGACGGCCTGTCCCAGGCAGTAGGTCGCCACGTCGCAACTGACGTAGCGCATCGTGTCGTAGACCGCCGTCAGGGCGCTGAACGTGCCGCCGGGGGAGTTGACGTACAGCGTGATGTCCCGCTCCGGGGCCGCGTGTTCGAGGTACATCAACTGCGCCATCACGTCGTTCGCGGCCGCGTCGTCCAGCGCGGTCCCGAGGAAGACGATCCGGTCCTCGAACAGCTTGCCGTAGGGGTCGAGCGTGCGGACGCCGCCGCTGGTGCGCTCGGTGAATTCGGGCAGGACATAACGGGCGGACGCTCGGGACATGGGCATACCCCTCCTCATTGCACGCGCCTCCGGTCGGCTCGGCTTCTGTAAAAAATGTACAGGACGTACCTGACGTACGATGGCGGTATGGCCTACGAGATTCCGGTGACGCAAGCCAGGGCTGAGCTCGCCGACCTGATCAACCGCGTGGTGTACGGCGGTGAGCGCGTCGTTGTGACGCGGCACGGCAGGCCGTTGGTCGCGCTGGTGTCGGCCGCCGATCTGGAGCGGCTGGACGCGCTCGGGGAGCCGGCCGAGGAGCAGGTCATCAGCTCGGTCTCGGGTGTCCGCGAGGTCGGTTCCGCCCCGCGCGAACAGCAGCGGTTCGGGATCGCCGCCGAGCACCGCGGTCCCGGCATGGCCGCCGAGCACCGTGGTCCCGGCGTGTCCTGATCTGCGCGGGTGCCCGCCCCGCGCGGGTGTCGGGGTATCGGGGCTCCCATCGCCCGGTCATCGGTGGATCAAGGTCTGGTTAACGTCGCTGAAACTCCGGCGTTCTAGCCTGCCGATCCACGCCATCAGGGGTTTTTCTGCCCGGATTGACGACGATCCGGGTATTTGTCTGTGTGTTACACCTATCCCCGTCGTGATGGCTGCGGCAACCGGACCCCGCACGGTCCGGAGCAAGGACTGTGAGGTGGGACGTGCAACTGACCCCGCACGAGCAAGAGAGGCTGCTGATCCACGTGGCGGCCGACGTGGCCGAGAAGCGCAGGGCCCGCGGGCTCAAGCTCAACCACCCGGAAGCGGTCGCCCTCATCACGTCGCACATCCTCGAGGGTGCGCGTGACGGCCGTACGGTCGCCGAACTCATGTCCTCCGGTCGCAAGCTCCTCAGCCGGGACGACGTCATGGCCGGGGTCCCCGAGATGATCCACGACGTCCAGGTCGAGGCCACCTTCCCGGACGGCACCAAGCTCGTCACCGTCCACGAGCCGATCATCTGAGGGGGGCCGTGATGATTCCCGGAGAGATCCTGTTCGCGGACGACCCCGTCCTCGTCAACGAGGGCCGCGAGGTCACCCGCCTCACCGTCCTCAACGCCGCCGACCGGCCGGTCCAGGTCGGCTCCCACTACCACTTCGCCGAGGCCAACCCCGGCCTGGAGTTCGACCGTGCCGCGGCCCGCGGCAAGCGGCTGAACGTCGCCGCCGGCACCGCCGTGCGCTTCGAGCCCGGCATTCCCGTCTCCGTCGAACTCGTACCCCTCGCCGGCGCCCGGATCGTGCCCGGGCTGCGTGGGGAGACCGGAGGTGCCCTCGATGCCTGAGATCTCCCGCGGCGCCTACGCCGACCTGTTCGGGCCGACCGCCGGTGACCGCATCCGCCTCGCCGACACCGACCTGCTGATCGAGATCGAGGAGGACCGCTCCGGCGGGCCCGGCGCGTCCGGCGACGAGGCGGTGTTCGGCGGCGGCAAGGTCATCCGCGAGTCCATGGGCCAGGCCCGCGCCACCCGGGCCGAGGGCACCCCCGACACCGTGATCACCGGCGCGGTGATCGTCGACCACTGGGGCGTCGTCAAGGCCGACATCGGCATCCGCGACGGCCGGATCACCGGGATCGGCAAGGCCGGCAACCCGGACACCATGGACGGCGTCCACCCCGACCTGGTCATCGGCCCCGAGACCGAGATCATCGCGGGCAACGGGCGGATCCTCACCGCCGGTGCCATCGACGCGCACGTCCACTTCATCTGCCCCCAGATCGCCGACGAGGCGCTGGCCTCCGGCATCACCACCCTGGTCGGCGGCGGCACCGGCCCCGCCGAGGGCTCCAAGGCCACCACCGTCACGCCCGGCCCCTGGCACCTCGCCCGGATGTTCGAGGCGATGGAGGCGTACCCGGTCAACGTCGGCTTCCTCGGCAAGGGCAACACCGTCTCCCACGAGGCGATGCTCTCCCAGATCCGGGGCGGCGCGGCCGGCCTGAAGCTGCACGAGGACTGGGGGTCGACCCCCGCCGTCATCGACGCCGCGCTGACCGTCGCCGACCGCACCGGCATCCAGGTCGCCATTCACACGGACACCCTGAACGAGGCCGGTTTCGTCGGCGACACCCTCGCCGCGATCGCGGGCCGGGGCATCCACTCGTACCACACCGAGGGCGCCGGCGGCGGGCACGCGCCGGACATCATGACCGTGGTCTCGCAGCCCAACGTGCTGCCCAGCTCCACCAACCCGACCCGGCCCTACACCGTCAACACCGCCGAGGAACACCTCGACATGCTGATGGTGTGCCACCACCTCAACCCCGCCGTTCCGGAGGACCTGGCGTTCGCCGAGTCCCGGATCCGGCCGTCCACCATCGGCGCGGAGGACGTCCTGCACGACCTCGGCGCCATCTCGATCATCTCCTCCGACTCCCAGGCCATGGGCCGCGTCGGCGAGGTGATCCTGCGCACCTGGCAGACGGCCCATGTGATGAAGCGCAGGCGCGGGGCGCTGCCCGGTGACGGACGTGCGGACAACCATCGCGTGCGTCGCTATGTCGCCAAATACACGATCAACCCCGCGCTCGCCCAGGGCCTCGCCGCCGAGATCGGCTCCGTGGAGCGCGGCAAGCTCGCCGACCTCGTGCTGTGGGAGCCGGCGTTCTTCGGGGTCAAGCCGCAGCTCGTGCTCAAGGGCGGGCAGATCGCCTACGCGCAGATGGGCGACGCCAACGCCTCCATCCCCACCCCGCAGCCGATCCTGCCCCGCCCGATGTACGGCGCGATCGGCCGGGCCCCGGCCGCCAACTCGGTCAACTTCGTGGCCCCGTTGGCGATCGAGGACGGGCTGCCGGAGCGGCTGGGCCTCGGCAAGCGGTTCGCGGCGATCGCTTCCACGCGTGCGGTCACCAAGGCCGACATGCGCGAGAACGACGCCCGGCCCGACGTCCGGATCGACCCCGACAGCTTCGCCGTGCACATCGACGGCGAACTGGTCGAGGCCACCCCGGCCGCCGAACTGCCCATGGCCCAGCGCTACTTCCTCTTCTGATGGCATCCTGATGTCACGGGCAGCACTTCTCGTCCTGGCCGACGGCCGCTTCCCCGCCGGAGGGCACGCGCACTCCGGCGGGGCGGAGGCCGCCGTCAAGGCGGGCCGGATCACCTCCGCCGCGAGCCTGGAGGACTTCTGCCGGGGCCGGCTGCACACCGCCGGGCTGGTCGCGGGCGCGCTGGCGGCCGCCGCCGTACTCGGCACGGACCCCGGGGAGCTGGACGCGGCGGCGGACGCCCGCACGCCCTCTCCCGCCCTGCGGGTTGCCGCGCGCCGCCTTGGCCGACAGCTGCTGCGGGCGGCGCGGGCGAGCTGGCCGGACGCTGAACTCGACGCGCTGGCACGGCAGTTCCCCAAGGGGGCCCATCAGCCGGTGGTGCTCGGGCTCGCGGCCCGGGCGGCCGGGCTGGGCCCTGACGACGCGGCGCACTGCGCGGCCTACGAGAGCGTGAGCGGGCCGGCGACGGCGACCGTACGACTGCTGAGCCTCGACCCGTTCGATGCGACGGGGGTACTGGCCCGGCTGGCGCCCGAGCTGGACCGCGTCGCGGATACGGCGGTGGAGGCGGCGCGAAGGGTGCACGACGAGGGGGTCGATGCGCTGCCGGCCGCGTCGGGACCCTTGCTGGAGGTCGGCGCGCAGTGGCATGCGGGCTGGCCGGTGCGGCTGTTCGCGTCGTAGAGGTCGCCCCCGCCGCCCCTGCCCGTCCCCTCCCCAGGGGCTCCGCCCCTTCGACCCGCCAGGCTGAGAGCACCAGGCCACACAAGGAGCCGTACATGCACCTCGACCACACCCACCCCGGCCCCGCCGCCGTCAGCGCGGACGCCCACCGGCCCGACGGCTCCCGCCGTGCCCTGCGCATCGGCCTCGGCGGGCCCGTCGGATCCGGGAAGACCGCGACCGTCGCCGCGCTCTGCCGGGCCCTGCGCGACGAGCTGTCCCTCGCCGTCGTCACGAACGACATCTACACCCGTGAGGACGCCGCGTTCCTGCTCCGGGAGGCCGTGCTGCCGCCCGAGCGGATCACCGCCGTGGAGACGGGTGCCTGCCCGCACACCGCGATCCGCGACGACATCTCCGCCAACCTCGAAGCGGTGGAGGACCTGGAGGACGCGGTCGGACCGCTGGACCTGATCCTCGTCGAGTCCGGCGGCGACAACCTCACCGCGACCTTCTCCAAGGGGCTCGTGGACGCGCAGATCTTCGTGATCGACGTGGCCGGCGGCGACGACATCCCGCGCAAGGGCGGCCCCGGCGTCACCACCGCCGACCTGCTCGTCGTCAACAAGACCGACCTCGCCCCGTACGTCGGCGCCGACCTCGCCCGGATGGCCGCCGACGCCAAGGCTCAGCGGTCCGAACTCCCCGTCGTCTTCCAGTCGTTGCGCGGCGAGCGGGGTGTCGCCGACGTGGCCGCCTGGGTGCGCGAGCGGCTCGCCGCGTGGACGGCGTGACGGCCACCGGGGTCCGGGCGGACGCGCGGATCGTGGCCCGCGCCGACGGCCGTGGCGGCACGGCGCTGCCCGTCCTGGACAGCGACGGCCCGCTGGCGCTGCGGCGCACCCGGTCCGGCGGCTGCGAGGCGAGGGTCATGGTCGTCGGCGCGATGAGCGGCCCGCTCGGCGGCGACCGCTTCTCGCTCACGGCGAGCGTGACCGAGGGTGCCCGGCTGCACGTCGGCTCCGCCGCCGCCACCCTCGCCCTGCCCGGACAGGCCAAGGGCGAGGCCCGCTACGACGTACGGCTCGACGTGGCCGACGGTGCCGAACTGCACTGGCTGCCCGAGCAGTTGATCTCGGCTCGCGGCAGCGACCTGCACGTCGCCACCCGCGCCGAACTCGCTTCCGGCGCCCGGCTCGTGCTCCGCGAGGAACAGGTGCTGGGACGGGCGGGAGAGGAACCCGGGCGGCTCACCAGCCGGCTGACCGTGCGGGTCGCGGGCCGCACGGTGCTGGACCAGGAGCTGGCCTGCGGGCCCGGGGCGCCGGGCGGCTGGGACGGCCCCGCCGTGCTGGCGGGACACCGTGTGGTGGGCCAACTCGTCGTCGTACGGCCCGAGTTCGCGGAGCACCCGGTCGAGCCCCGGATGCTGGACGACTGCGCGGTCCTGGTACCTCTGGCCGGTCCGGCAGCACTGGTCAGCGTCGTGGCACCGGACGCACTGCGCCTGCGACGGGTGCTGGACGAGGCGCTGACCAGACTCGGCTGAAGCACGCCCCAGAGGGGGCGCGGGGCGGTACCCCCTGGTGATCGAACATGATCATCCGGTTATCGGATTGGTAAAGATGGCAGGCGACCCCTGTTCTCAGACACCTCACAGCCGAGAGGATCCCGCCTGACCACATGCAGCGATGCAAACAGCTGGGGGAGGGGCCCACTTGAGGGACAACAGACCGAAGAGCCGCCTGCTGGCGCTCGGTTCGGCCGGAGCGCTCGTCACCGCCACCCTGATCGCCGGTGCCGTCTCGGCGCCCGCGGCCAGTGCCGCCGGCCGGCCCGGCCCGGACCGGGAGGCCAAGGGCGCCGAGATAGCCGCCGCCCGCGCCGCCAAGGCCGGTATCGACTGGCAGGACTGCCCGGCGGACTGGGGGCTGGAGAAGCCCATCCAGTGCGGCTGGGTCAGCGTGCCGCTGGACTACGCCCACCCGTACGGCAAGCAGATCAAGCTCGCCGTGGACCGCATCGGCAACACCGGCACCCAGGCGGAGCGCCAGGGCGCCCTCGTCTACAACCCGGGCGGTCCCGGTGGCTCCGGCCTGCGCTTCCCGCGCCGGGTCACCACCAAGAACGCCATCTGGGCGAACGTCGCCAAGGCCTACGACTTCGTCGGCTTCGACCCGCGCGGCGTCGGCCACTCCGCGCCCATCTCCTGCGAGGACCCGCAGGAGTTCGTGAAGGCGCCGAAGATGGACCCGGTGCCGGACACCGAGGCGGACAAGACCGCCCAGCGCAAGCTGGCCCGCAATTACGCGGACGGCTGCCTGGACCGCACCGGCCGCGCGATGCTCCAGCAGATGACCACGCCGAACACCGCCCGCGACCTGGACGTCATCCGCGCCGCGCTCGGCGAGAAGAAGCTCAACTACCTCGGCGTCTCCTACGGCACCTACCTCGGCGCCGTCTACGGCACCCTCTTCCCGGGCCACCTGCGCCGCATGATCGTGGACAGCGTGGTCAACCCCGCCCGCGAGAACATCTGGTACCAGGCCAACCTGAACCAGGACATCGCCTTCGAGGGCCGCTGGAAGGACTGGGAGGACTGGGTCGCCGCGAACGACGCCGCCTTCCACCTCGGCACCACCCGCGCCGCCGTCCAGGACAAGTGGCTCCAGCTGCGCGCCACCGCCAAGAAGAACCCCATCGGCGGGGTCGTCGGCCCGGCCGAGCTGATCTCCTACTTCCAGAACGCGCCGTACTACGACTCCTCGTGGGTGCCGGTCGCCACGGTGTTCAGCAAGTACGTCGCCGGTGACACCAAGGCGCTGGTCGACGCCGCCGGCCCCGACCTGTCGAACACGGCCGGGAACATCTCCGCGGAGAACGGCAACGCCGTCTACACGGCCGTCGAGTGCACCGACGCCAAGTGGCCCACCAGCTGGAAGAAGTGGGACCGGGACAACACCCGGCTCAACGCCCAGTACCCGTTCATGACCTGGGCCAACGCCTGGATGAACCTGCCGTGCGCCACCTGGCCGGTCAAGCAGCAGACGCCGGTCCACGTCACGACCCACCAGGGCCTGCCGCCGGTGCTGATCGTGCAGTCCACCCGGGACGCCGCCACCCCGTACCAGGGCGCCGTCACCCTGCACCAGCGCTTCCAGGGCTCCCGCCTGATCACCGAGAAGGACGCGGGCTCCCATGGTGTGACCGGCCTGGTCAACCCCTGCATCAACCAGCGTGTCGACGCCTACCTGATCGACGGCAAGCTGGACGGCGCGGATGTGACCTGCGGCCCGCACGCCACGCCCAAGCCCTGACCGGGATCGTACGGTGAACAGGGGCGGCCGGACTCTCCGGCCGCCCCTCGCTCATGCCGCTCATGCCGCTCATGCCGCTCATGCCGCTCATGCCGCTCATGCCATTCATGCCGCTCGTGCCGCTCATGCCGTGAGCCGGGCGTCCTCGGCCGCGTAGTCGAACAGGTCCGGATACGCCTTCGCGAGGAGCGGGAAGGACTCCCGCCAGTCCCGCCCGGCGAGCGCGTCCGCCAGCCAGGCGACCGTCTCCGGCAGGCTGTCGGCGTACGACACCACCGGCCGGTAACCCAACTCCCGCTCGGCGGCGGACATGTCGCAGACGACCGGCAGCGGAACCGACCACGGCGTCAGGCCGACGGAGCCCTCCGGCGGGCCGTCGAGACACGTCGTCCGCGTCTCCACGCCCATCACCGCGTCGACCGCCGCGCCGATCTCGACGACCGTCGGCGCCTCGCCGTCACAGGCGTTCAGCACCCGGGTACCGGGCCGGGCCGCCGCCGGCCGGACCAGTTCGGCGATGTTCCTGGCGCTCGACGGATGGAACCGGCTCTGGCCCCCGTACGACAGCACCCGTCTGCGCCGGCCGTCGAGATTCCGCTTCACGAAGCAGAGCTCACGGGGCAGCGGACTGTACGGCCCGTGCACTGCGCCCGGCCGCAGCACGGTCACCGGCAACGCCTCGGAACCCGCGAGGAGTTCGCGCTCCAGCGCGGCCTTGCGGGTGCTGTACGACGCCTCGCCCGGAGGTACCGTCGGCTGGTTCTCGGGGACCGGCACCGGGTAGGCCGGAAAGCCGTCCGGCTCGTGCGGCGTGTCGAAGTTCCGGCCCGTGCCGTCGTCGTACACGGACACACTGGGGATGACGACCGCCGAACCGACACGGCCCGCCAGGGACGTCAACTGCCGTGCGTGCGCGGCGTCGTAGGCGACCACGTCGACCACCAGGTCGCAGCCGTCGCCGACCACCGCGGCCAGTGCCGTGTCGTCGGAGCGGTCCAGCCGGACCGTCCGTACCCCGTCGTCCCATCCCTGGTCCCGGCCGCCGCCGCGCGAGGCGGCTGTCACCTCCCAGCCGTCCCGCACCAGAGCGTCCACCGTCGGACGGCCGATCTGCCCGCTCGCCCCGATCACCACAGCCCTTTTCATACGGCGAGCCTGGGCACGTGGGCCGCCCGGGCGACGGGCCTTCTGCCGTCGGCAGAGGCGTTCAGCTGAGCGGAGCCCGGGGGAACCGGCGCTCCTTGGTGCCCTGCTCCGCGGCCTGCCGCTCCTTGACGACGGCCGCGTACTCGTCGACGTACTCCTGCTCGGACAGCGCCAGGATGGCGTACATGATCTCGTCGGTGACGGCCCGCAGGATCGCCTTCTCCTGCTCCATGCCGGCGTAGCGGGAGAAGTCGAGCGGCTTGCCGAAGCGGATGGTGACCGGGTGGACGTGCGGGATGACCTTCCCGGGCGGCTGGGCCTCGAACGTGCCGATCATCGCGCACGGCACGACCGGCACGCCGGCCCTCAGCGCCATCACCGCGACGCCGACCTTGCCCTTGTAGAGCTTGCCGTCGTGCGACCGGGTGCCCTCCGGATAGATCCCGAGCAGCTCGCCCCTGCCCAGCACCTTGAGGCCCTCGCGGATCGCCGCCTGCCCCGCGTCCTTGCCCGAGCGGTCCACCGGGATCTGCCCGGCGCTGCGGAAGAAGAACGCGGTGAGCCGGCCCTTGAGCCCCGGGCCGGTGAAGTACTCCGCCTTGGCGAGGAAGGTGATCCGGCGCCTGAGCATCGCCGGCATCAGAAAGTGGTCGGAGAAGGACAGATGGTTCCCGGCGACGATCGCGGGGCCGGAGTCCGGCACGTTCTCCAGGCCCTCGATCCGGGGCCGGAAGACCAGTCTCAGCAGGGGACCCAGCAAGACGTATTTGAGCAGGTAGTAGAACAAGGGGTCGCGCCTCACTCTGGCGGATCGGCTCAACCGCCGCGTTCTCGCAGGTCAATCGGCATCTGACGGGGGGCCAGTGTATGTGCGGGTGTAGTCACGTGGAACCGGATCGGTGGGAGGACTGGCGAACAGCGGCCCCTTGCACCTCCACCAGGCGGGCGAGCAGGACTGCGTTCTGGTTCAGCCCTGGGGGCGTGCCCCGAGGGTGAGCTCGACGCGCAGGCTGTCGCTGTCCTGCAGGATGTAGGTCGCGGCCGTCTCACGCGTCCAACCCACAGGGATCAGGTAATAGCGCCCTGATCGGTCGATGAGGCGCCGCAACCCCGTGTAGCGGTAGCGGAAATGCACTGTCGGGCCGAGATCCTGCACGGCGACTCCCGGTCCGGCAATGCTGTACCGCTCGGTGGTGAAGACGGTCACCCCGGTGAGCCGTACGACGTGATGGCCGACGTCCTTCGCGTCGTCGGCGCCCATCTGGGCCGCCGCCAGCGTCCCCGCCCAGAGCAGCAGCACAGCGACAGCTAGGGTGCGGGCGTTGGCGCGGCGGGGGCCGATGCCGGCGAACCCGGTGCGCCGGGCGTCGAGGCGAGCAAGGTGGATGCCGCCGGCGAGAAGCACCAGGGCCAGCCATCCGTAGGGGACGAGCCGTGACATGTAGGCGAACAACAAGACACCCAGCGCCACGACCACCAGGTGCCCCTGCACCAGAAGCGCGGCCAAGCGCGCCCAGGCCGCCGCGAGCTGGTCGGCCTTGGGGATCCGGCGGGTGATGGCGTAGTCGGTCGGATTCCGGAGCACCAGCAGCGTCACGGCGAGCCCGATGACCAGCGGTCTGTTGAGGACATGGAGGCTCTGGATGGCGAGTTCGGCGTACCCGATGCCGAGGCTGAAGACGTCCAGGTGGAAGTAGGAGTAGTAATTGGCGAGATAGACGGCGCCCAAGTAGAACATGAGCGCCGCGATGAGGGAGGCCTGTGCCACAGCGGCGCTGAGCACCGTGGGCAGGGACGCGACGCGGGCCGAGGAGGCCGGCGGGTCGGAGTCGGTCATCCGGTGCCCGCGAGGCTGTCCGTCGGGCAGGGGGAACCGGACCTGGACGACGAGGGTTTCGGCGTTGGGCCGGTAGCCGGGGGCGTGTCACCGGTCGAACTCGTCGCGCCGGCCGACGTTCCGCCGCCCGCCTGGGATGCTTCCGCCGACTCGCCCTCTGCCGACTCGCTCGGCGGGCAGGTGTCCTTGCCTGTGCCGCCGCCCGAGGATCCGCCGCTTGTGCTGCCCCCGGTAGTGCCGCTCCCGCCGCCCGGCTCGATGCCCGGCGGGGGCAGGGGGCCTACCGTGGCAGAGGGCGGCGGAGCGATGGGGGGAATCGGATCACCACCGTACCTCGAGGTGCCGCCTCCCGACGATGCCGTACCTCCCGCCGCCGCAGCGCCGCCACCGACCGAGCTCCCGTGGGACGGCGCCGGTTTCCGGGAACCATCGGAAGCCGAGGAGACAACGCCGGCGCTGGGAGCCTCCGGGGCCGGAGGGCCCTGGTGCCCGCACCCGGCACATACCCCTCCGGCGACCGCACTCACCAGGGCAGTGCATAAGACCCTTGTAAACCCTGTGGACATACCCCTCCTCCTCAAGGGTTCACGCTCAACAGGAGACCTTCCCGGCACATGCCTCGGTCACGCCACGCCAATGTGCAGGGGTTGTGCGGCGGTCAGCTGCGCCGACCAGCAGGGCTGGACGTCGGGCTGAAGGGGTGGCTGGGATTTCTGCAACTTGTGGTGTACATAAGGCAGTTGTTGCGCCTTCGACAGCGCAACTGGCGGTGATCGCGGTGACTTTCCGGTCGCTCTTCCTGCGGTCGCCGACCCCCCTCATGCACAGCGAAAGGCACATGTATGGCGAACAACCGCAGGATGCGCCACGGCGGACGGATGCTGGCGCTCACGGTCGCTGCCCTGGGCGCGGTCGCGGCGACAGCCGGTCCGGCCTCGGCCGATGACCAGCCGACCCGGGCACAGATCATGTCCGACTGCGGCTCGGGCGAAGGGAAGTGCACCTTCAACGACCCGAAGCTGGGCCAGGCGTACCTCGGAGGCTTCCACCGGGTCTCCGACGCGCTCTACAACTGCAGCACCTCGCCTGCCACCCAGTCGATGACCTGGTCCGACACGGTCGGTTCCACGGACTCGGCGGGCGTGTCCGTGACCGTCGGCGGCAAGATAGCGGACCTCATCGACCTCAGCGTGACGGCGACCTACAGCCACACCTGGTCGAGCTCGCACTCGGAGACCAGCTCCGTCAACATGACGGTCCAACCCGGTGAGGTCGGCTGGATCTCCCGTGCGCAGGTGATGCAGACCGTCTCCGGCACCTGGCAGACCCATTACGACGACCGGAAGTGGGGTCACTACTTCTGGTTCGTCCCCGACGTCATCACGGGGCCCGCCCCGAACGGCACGGACGGCCAGAGCAACGCGGTGGTCGTCAAGTCCAGGAAGATGACCACAGAGGAGAAGCGGTCCTGCTCGAGTCGCTCCGGTAAGGCCAGGACGTTCGTCGTCCACGGCTGATCCACCGCTCGCGCGCCGCGCTGCCTCGCGGCCCGTATCTCCGCGAGGCAGCGCGGCACTGCCCGCCCGGTGGTAACCGGGACCGAGGACGCGGCTGCCTGGACAGGTGAGTGCGGTGTGGGGATCAGGCGCGGATCACCAACTGCTCTTGGTCACCCCGGGAAGCTCACCCGCGTGTGCCATCTCGCGTACGCGGATGCGCGACAGGCCGAATGCGCGCAGGTGTCCGCGGGGACGGCCGTCCACGGAGTCGCGGTTGCGCAGCCGAGTGGCGCTGGCGTCGCGAGGCTGCCGGCGCAGCTCGCGCTGGGCGGCGGCACGTTCCTCGTCGGAGCTTCCGGGGAACGCGATGATCGCCTTCAACGCGGCGCGGCGCGCGGCGTAGCGGGCCACGATGAGCCGCCGCTGCTCGTTCTTCGCGATCTTGCTCTTCTTCGCCATCAGACCTTCCCTCCCCGGCTGCGGATGCGCGCCACCGCGGCCTCGATGCCGATCGTGTCGACCGTCTTGATGCCCTTGGCGGAGAGGGTGAGCCGGACATGGCGGCCTTCGCTCGGCAGCCAGTAGCGCTTGCTCTGGACGTTCGGATCGAAGCGGCGCTTGCTGCGCCGGTGCGAGTGCGAGATCCGATGGCCGAAACCGGGCTGTCGGCCGGTGAGTTGGCAGTGAGCGGACATGTTTCCTCCTCGTCTGGTGGCAGCACAGTAGCGCTAAATGAAAATGAAAACCAATCTCGTGTATGCTGCCGCCCATGGCCCGTAACGAACTGCGCCCGATCATCAAGCTGAGGTCCACCGCCGGCACCGGCTACACCTACGTGACCCGCAAGAACCGCCGTAACAACCCCGACCGGCTCACCCTGCGCAAGTACGACCCGGTGGCCGGCCGTCACGTCGACTTCCGTGAGGAGCGCTGAGCACCGTGAAGCCCGGAATCCACCCCGAGTACCGTCCGGTCGTCTTCCGTGACCGGGCCGCCGACTTCGCCTTCCTGACCCGGTCGACGGCCACGAGCGACAAGACCGTCGAGTGGGCGGACGGCAACACCTACCCGGTCATCGACGTCGAGATCTCCTCGGCGAGCCACCCCTTCTACACCGGCACCCAGCGGGTCCTGGACACCGCCGGGCGCGTCGAGCGCTTCGAGCGGCGCTACGGACGCGGACGGAGCAAGCAGTGACCGGGGACGAGGCGCGGCTGCCGGTCGCGATCGTCGCAGGGTTGCACGCCGACGCCCGCCGGGCCGCCGTAGAGAAGATCCTGCGTACGGTGCCCGGCTCGGTCGCGCTCCACCACGACCTGACGTCCGCCGTCGACCGCGCCGTGCACCGCACCGTACGGAACGCCGACGGCCTGCTGGGCAGCGGCGGCGCACCCTTGGTGAACGACTGCGCGTGCTGCGCGCTGCGCGAGGACCTCGTCCCCGAACTGCTGCGGCTCGCGCGGGAGGGCGGCCATCGGCTGGCCGTGGTCGAACTGTGGGACTCCGTCGAACCCCAGGCCATGGCCGGGGTCATCGCCGCCGCGGGCGCACCGCTGGTGTTGACCGGGGTCGCCACCGCGGTCGACCCGGCCCTCGTCCTGCCGTACCTCTCCAACGGCGACGACCTGGCCGATGCCGGCCTCGCCGCCGCCCCGACCGACCGGCGCACCGTGGCCGACACCTTCGCGCGTCAGCTGGAGTACCCCACGGTGATCGCCCTGGTCGAGGACGGCTCCGGTGGGGAGGACGGAGAGTGCGCCGACGACGGCGACCGCGCGTTGCTCGCTCAGCTCACACCCGGCGCACGCTGGGTGCCTGCGGAGCGTGACGGCGCCCTGGGTGCCGCTCTGCTGGCGGGATTCGACGTGGCAGCGGCCGGCGCCCGCCTGCATCCCGCGTGCGCGCTGCTGCCGCAGGAGTGCGACGAGCACGGCGTGAGCACCCTCGTCTGGCGGCGCGAGCGGCCCTTCCATCCGCAGCGCCTGTACGCCGCGCTGGAGGACCTGGCCTGTGCCGCCGCCCGCAGCCGTGGGCGTTTCTGGCTGGCCGACCGTCCCGACACGCTGCTGTCGTGGGACGCCGCGGGCGGGGCGCTGTGCGTGGAGTCGGTCGGACCCTGGCTGGCTGCCCTGCCGGAGGCCGCCTGGGAGATGGTTCCGGCCGAACGGCGCGTCGCAGCCTCCCTGGACTGGCACCCCGAGCACGGTGACCGCTGCCAGCACCTCACCTTCACCTCGCCCGGCCTCGACCGCGACGGTCTGTCCGCCCTGCTCGACTCGTGCCTGCTCACTGACGACGAGTACGCGGCGGGCAGGGACGGCTGGAAGGAACTGCCGCACGCCTTCGACGACTTGCTCGACCCGGTGGGCTGAGCCTTTGTGCCCGATGGCCCACATGTCCGACCGCATTCCCTGGAGATCCGACCGCATCCCCTGGAGAGAGGAGATCCGACCGTGCCCCGAAGCAAGAGCGCCCGGCGGCAGACAGCCAAGCGACAGCGCGCCAACCCGCTGGACGCCGCCGGCATCACATACATCGACTACAAGGACACCGATCTGCTGCGGAAGTTCATCTCCGACCGCGGAAAGATCCGCAGCCGTCGGGTGACTCACGTGACGCGTCAGCAGCAGCGGCAGATAGCACAGGCCATCAAGAACGCGCGCGAGATGGCGCTGCTGCCCTACGGTTCCCGCTAGCCGGCACGCGTCAGCGCTCATTGCGTACGGGTCCGACGGCGCCGGAACCCGCCTGGCCGTCGCGGCATCCAGCACCGACGACCAGGCTGCCGTGCGTAACCCTCCTGCTAAGAAGGGGCTAAGCCCATCCTATGGAGGAGTAAAGAATTCAACCCGGTACTGCCCGGCGGTCCGCCTTCGGGGCTACGGTCCTGGCGCACCCTGTCATGTCACGCTCACGCGACGTCACAGGACGCTGTGAGCGTCATGCTCATGACTGCGCGGATCCACCGCCGCTACGCGCAATCACGGGCTGCCCATCCAGTGCGATACCCCACGTCAACCGGAGGCAGTACCCCATGCGTGAGTCACGCCCGAGCGGGCGGAGACGGAGTCTGCGAAGACTCGTCGCCGTCGCCTTCCCCGCCCTCGCCCTGACCGTCGCCGGATTCACCGCGGCGCCCACGGCGGGCGCCCAGCCTTCCGCGACCCATCCCCAGACCTCCAAGGTCGCGCAGAACAACAAGGCGCTGACCGCCCCCGAGCGGCAGACCTACCACTCCACCGGCAAGGCCGGGCAGAAGGTGCCGACCCAGCACCTGTGCGCCACCGCCGAGCCGGGTCATGCGTCCTGCTTCGCCCAGCGCCGTACCGACATCAAGCAGCGGCTCGCCTCGGCGCTCGCCGCGGCCGCGCCCTCCGGCCTCTCCCCGGCCAACCTGCACAGCGCCTACAACCTGCCCACCGCGGCCGGTTCGGGCATGACGGTCGGCATCGTGGACGCCTACAACGACCCGAACGCCGAGTCGGACCTGGCCACCTACCGCTCCACCTACGGCCTCTCGTCCTGCACCAAGGCCAACGGCTGCTTCAAGCAGGTCAGCCAGACCGGCTCCACCACCTCGCTGCCGACCAATGACAGCGGCTGGGCCGGCGAGGAGATGCTCGACATCGACATGGTCAGCGCGGTCTGCCCGAACTGCAGCATCATCCTGGTCGAGGCCAACTCCGCGAGCATGGCCGACCTCGGCGCCGCCGAGAACGAGGCCGTCACGCTCGGCGCCAAGTTCGTCTCCAACAGCTGGGGCGGCTCCGAGTCCTCCTCGCAGACCAGCGACGACACCTCGTACTTCAAGCACCCGGGTGTCGCGATCACGGTCTCCGCGGGCGACTCCGGCTACGGCGCCGAGTACCCGGCGACCTCGCAGTACGTGACGGCCGTCGGCGGCACCGCGCTCACCACCGCCTCCAACTCCCGCGGCTGGAGCGAGT